>JAIFMY010000058.1 GCA_020048155.1 Bacteroidota bacterium | reverse complement strand
TACTTTTGAAAAACATAAATACTAGAGCTCATTATCAATGAGTTTCATTCAAATTTTAGTTAATTCTCGGATTTACCGGACAACAATGAAAAAAATTCCATAAATTCTATATGCCATACCGAATAAATAGGTATCTTTATGATATTTTATTAGATATAGCATTTAAAAATAAATTATGATACAAAGAGACTTAGAGTAGGTAAAAGTTTTGTATTACAATTACTTGCTGAAGAAATACGAAAAGAATTCCCAAGTTCAAACATTATATTTATCGACAAGGAAAAGTATTCGTTCGACTTTATGCGTTCGCATGCAGAACTGATGGAATTCATAAATGCACATAAAACTGATGGCACAAATTACTTGTTCATCGATGAGGTGCAGGAAATAGATGGATTTGAGCGGGTATTGCGCAGTTTAAATTCCGACCCCAATTTCGATATTTATTGTACTGGCAGCAATGCACAGGTGTTTTCAAGCGAGCTTGCAACTTATTTGTCGGGCAGACAAATTGTTTTTCACATAGGTAGTCTGAATTTCAACGAGTTCTGTGCTTTTCACAAAATGCAAGCTAACCAAGAAAGTCTGAGTAACTACATTCTTTACGGTGGGTTACCTTACATGGTGCATTTACCAGATGATATCGACATCCGGTTCGAGTACCTGAACAATATGTATTCTACTATCCTTTTCCGTGACGTAGTCCGCAGGCATCAAATACGCGATACCCGGTTTCTTAATGATTTGATCAGGTTTCTGGCCGACAATACTGGAAGCATGTTTTCGGCCAATAAAATATCTGCTTATCTGAAAAATCAGAAAATAAACAAGAATGTGGCGTTGATACTTGATTATATCTCCTACATAGAAGGTGCATACTTTATAAACAAAGTGCAAAGATTGGATATTGTGGGTAAAAGGCATTTTGAAGTAGGGGAGAAATATTACTTTGAAGATATTGGCCTTCGCAATGCCATTGTAGGTTTTAATGTAAATGATATGGGTAAAATCATTGAAAACCTTGTGTATTTGCATCTTCGAAATATGCAGTTTAATATCAGAATTGGTGAAATGGATGGACATGAAATTGATTTTGTAGCCGAACGCAAAGGCGAAACGGTTTATATACAAGTAGCATATAAGTTAAACGATTCAAACACCATAGAACGTGAGTTTGGTAACCTTCTCAAAATAGCCGACAATTATCCGAAATACGTCATTTCATATGAAAGTTTTTCGCCACCAAATACGTATAAAGGTATTCAACACCAGACGTTATTGCAATTTTTAAGTTCAAGTATATAATTTATTATACGATGTATCATATAAATCAAGGATTTTAACTCAATTTATACGGTATATCATAATTAGCAATATTTCAGAACGTTGAAACAAACAGCCCTGACAGGGTTTGAAACCCTGCCAGGGCTAAAGCTCAATGCATCAGAATATTGCCGAACCAGACCTGCAAGGTTTTGAAAACCAGGATTTCAGCCCTGCTTCACGATTCGATGTCCATCCGGACGATCGAATGTGGTGTGATACCCTCGACCTCCAATCGTCCGAGAGGACATTGGAGCGTCTTTTCTATAGCGAAAGTCCAGCTTGAAGCGAGGCTATCGCTAAATCAAACATTTATTTTGAATTTCAATTTAATACACCTATTTTTGTATATTATACTATTATTGTTTATTATACATACATTGGTTTATTGAAAATGCAAAAAGAAGAAATAACCCGCTATATTTTCGAAGTGTTAGGTGTTTCGGTAATGCCTAAAGAACCGGAGCAATCCATGTTGAAAAGCTTGCCTATGTTTTTTGGTAGCATGTACTTTATTTACCAAATAGAACTTTATGGAACTCCCCTATTATGCATCGAGCCAAAAACACTCGAAGGTTTTAGTATTGGCAAAATCGAAAAACATATCGAAATTGTTCGTAGCAATTTGCAAGTGCAAGCGATTTTGATAGTAAATTCAATCACTGCCATTACACGCAAACGACTTATAAATAAACATATAAATTTCATAGTTCCGGGCAAACAGCTTTTTTTGCCAAGTCTGCTTATTTGTTTGCAAGAGCGCTTTAGCGAGCCAAAACCAATTGCACATAAATTATTGCCATCTGCACAGGCAATGATAATTTATTGGATTTTGAACCGCAATGCCGAAAAAAAGTTGGAACAACATTCGTTTAAAGAAATAGCCAACTTATTGGGCTACTCGGCCATGGCCATTACCAAAGCCGCGGCCAACCTGAAGCTATTGCAAATCATACAAATAACAGGCGGGAAGGATAAGTATATTCGCTTCAATTTTGAGGTACCTGCACTTTGGCAATATTTAGAAACAAACAATTTGCTAACTACCCCGGTACTTAAGCAAGTGTATACCGACGAATTGCCCACAAAAACACTATTCTGCAAAAGTTTCACATCGGCACTGTCTGAATATACCGACATGAACCCAAGCCGACAACCGTATATTGCCATCGAAAAGACCGAATTTGGTGCACTTCAAAAAGCAAACGCATTTAAAAACCTAAACCATTACGAAGGGAAATATTGCCTGGAAGTATGGAAATACGACCCCTTGATAGTTGCAAGTGCTTTGAGCAAGGCTGCACATGTAGCCGACCCGCTGTCGGTATATTTGAGTTTAAAACATAACACCGATGAACGAATTGATATGGCCAAAGAACAAATAATCGAAAAGTATATATGGTAATAGGAATTGAAGTTTTTAAGCGCTATTTCGAACAACATGCCGGCAACTACATTATCATTGGTGGCACTGCTTGCGATTTAATAATTGAAGAAGCCGGATTTTTACCTCGAGCTACCAATGATATCCATTTGATTTACAAGATCATCCCTTCAAGGGTTTGGAACCCTTGAAGGGCTAAAGCTCAATGAATCTAAACATTACCAAGCCAGACCTGCAAAGCTTTGAAAACCTTGCAGGTCTAAAATGAACTATACCAGAACTTTGGCAAAGTTGAAATGATACTAATACAAGTATATAATTTTTTATACGATGTATCATATATAACAAGAATTTTAACTCGCTTTATATGGTATATCATAAATATCAATATTTCAGAACGTTGAAACAAACAGCCCTGACAGGGTTTGGAACCCTGTCAGGGCTAAAGCTCAGTACATCAAAATATTGCCAAGCCAGACCTGCAAGGTTTTGAAAACCTTGTAGGTCTAAAAAGCACTACACCAAAACGTTGGCAAGCCAACCCTTCAAGGGTTTAGAACCCTTGAAGGGTTAAAATCAGTACACTAGAACTTTGCCAAAGTTCTGAAACTTTGGCAAAGTTGAAAAAAGCAACAACAATCGAGGATTTCAGCCCTGCTCCACGACCTCCAATCGTCCGAGAGGACATTGGAGCGTCTGAACTGCATGCGACTGACCTCAACAAAAAAACTTAAGTACCTTGCTTCCCATCTCAAATATTTTGTGCAAATTTATAAGTACATAAAAATAAAATCAGGGAAACGAAAAACATGAGAGGGCAATCCCCACGACAACTATAAAACACAGAAGATATGCAACGTATAAAACTTTTTTTGGCATCTTCCTCTGAGCTGAAGGAAGACCGCGAGCAGTTCGAGATATTCATATACCGCAAGTGCAAAGCATGGTTCGACAAAGGTATTTTCCTGCACCTCGATATTTGGGAAGACTATATGGATGCTATGGGTGAAAATGGCCTGCAAAGCGAATACAACAAGGCTGTTACGGGCTGCGATTTGTTTGTGATGCTGGTGCACAACAAGGTAGGTAAGTACACCGCAGAAGAGTTCGAGAAAGCATTTGGTAGTTTCAAGGACAATAAAAAGCCTTTTATTTTCACCTACTTCAAAACACCTTATACCACCCAAGACAGAGCCGATTTGCAAAGCCTGTGGGCTTTCGAAGACAAACTCAATGCCCTGAAGCATTTCAAAACAGAATACAAAAACATAGAAGGCTTGCGCGAACACTTCGGCAACCAACTAGAGAAACTGGGTGCCAATGGTTTTGTGGAGTTTAAGAACGAGAGCACTCAGGCGCCTGCCGCTCAAAACATCACCACCATTACCAATACAGCTACCACGACAGGCAATGGTAACATCATCATACAAGACGTTACCGGAAACGACATCAACATCACCGGATAAGGCTGGCTGGAGAAATCGGGATGAGTTTAAGCGCCAATATTCAATGAACAAATCAAAACTTAGCCGAGTCAGCCCTGACAGGGTTTGGAACCCTGTCAGGGCTAATTCACAATAAATCAAAACTTTGGCAAAGTTGTAGATGCATCTACAAACTGGCTATTTCTAAGGTTAAAATCCAAGTCAATTAAAAAACTTATACCACTTACTGCGCTTCTAAATTAATTTTTGCAATTCCTTCAGGTATAGCTAAAGTTTTTGCAATTGAACGCATTTTCTTTAGGTATACCTAAATCTTTTACTTTCTAAAAAAATCAGATGCTCGGCTTTAATGGATGAAAGCCTATTTACCACTTCACAGAAGCATGCAGCATTAGCATAGGAAAGCCATAGCTCATCATTTCCAGCAAAAGAACCTCATCGTTTACACAAAAATTAATTCATGGGCAAAAAAGGGGCAAGGTTTCATATTGTGGGCAAATCTGCTTATTTTTACTTACTGCATAGCCCTGCTTATGTAGCTCTGTCAGCTTCAAAAGTCATGAGGAATTTAGCAGCAATATGTGGGTTATACAAAATGATGAAATACCTTAGTACTTAGAATGCTGACAAAGCATGCAACAGGGATGTTCCATTATACTTTAAACCAATAATAACTATTGTAATGAAATACGCATTGTGCCTCATACTCCTACTCTCAAGCAACCAAATACTTACAGCCCAGATAGAAGGCTGCTTTAGTGGTGATTGCCAGAATGGTGAAGGTATATACATATACACCGACAACAACCGGTACGAAGGGCAATTCAGGCAAGGTCTGAAGCACGGAAAAGGGAAACTTGTTTACCAGAATGGTGGAGAATTCGTAGGCGAATGGTTTCAGGATTTGAAACAAGGCTATGGCACCGACTCTCTGAATGGAGATGTATATAAAGGTTTTTGGGAAAACGGAAAGCGCAACGGAAAAGGTACTCAGCTATTTTTCATAGGCGAATATTTTGAAGGCATCTGGCTCGACGACATAAAACAGCGAGGCACCTACAAAGGAAAAATGACATACACCGACGGACGATTTTTCGAGGGAATACTAAAACCCAACGGGCAACCCGATTCAGGATTTTACTCCCTCACTTTGCCCAATGGCTACAAATACGAAGGCAGTTGGTACGATGGGAAAATGAATGGCGAAGGCACACTCACCATCAACGAAAATACCCGATATGAAGGCAATTTTGCAAACAATACTATGGAAGGATTTGGCAGACTTACCGAACCCAATGGCGTTTACGAAGGCAATTTTGTAAACAACAACAAACACGGAAAAGGCAAATACATATACACTACCGGGCAGGTATACGATGGAGATTGGAACGAGGGTGTTCGCGAAGGCATGGGTATACTCACTTTTCTAAAAAAAGATGGCACATTGCTCGGAACTTATGAAGGCCGGTTTAAAAATGGAAAGCGTGAAACCCTTTCGGGCGAAAAGGCTGTACTTACTTACGCATCTGGCGATGTATACCAAGGTGAATTTAAGGATGACAAACAAGAAGGCAAAGGAAAATACACCTTCAAATCAGGAAACATCTACGAAGGGCCTTTTCATGGAGGTATTATGATGACCAATCCATACGAAACCGGAATAAAAACCTACACCAATGGTGCTAAATATATTGGTCATTTTCAGGACAATAAAGAAGTAGGCGAAGGCTATATTGTAGACAAACAAAACAACAAATTTTCAGGCATTTTCGCCGATGGAAAACCTGCAGATGGTCCCGGTAAATGGACCAAACCCGATGGAACGGTGTACGAAGGATATTGGAAATCAGGTAAATTTGAACTTAAAAAATAAAACCCCCACATCACAGGTGCATATGAAGGTTTTATCATAAAAAAACAATCTTCAGATTACAATCACAACTTCAGATTGTGCACATTCAAGTCTTCTTTCAGAAACTCAATAGCAGTCTGAATAGGCGATTTATCAACTTCAGAAAACATTTCGAGCAAAGACTTGCTGAGTTGCATACCATTGTCGTCGGGTGCAAATTGGTCGGATGCAGTGTTTATCAACCGTATCATATTCTCTTTGGTGCTTTTCACGAGCTCCCATCCGGTATGGCTTATATACAACTGTTGAGTCATATTGTGTTCAAACTCAGAACGGATGCTTTGCAACAGTTGCATCTGCAACTCACGCACTGTAAGTTTTTGTTTTTGAACCCTCACCAAAAGTTGCTGAGGTGAAATACGTTCCAGAAACAAAACTATACGCTCGTATGCCTGCAACTTGAGCGGAGTAAGCATTTTTCGGTTTTCGAGTGCCAATTCCTGATCACGTTTTTTGGTTTCGTTGCTCAGCACAGAGTTGAGCATATAGTAAGCAGTGATAAATACCACCAGCGATGGCATTACATATTTTAAAATTTCAAATATTATATCCATAGTATATTTTGTAAACGTTTTGCAAAGTTAATCGTTAAAATCGTGAATGAGTTGCTTTAGGGTGCCCAGTTTATCAAGCATATTTTCCTGGGTGGTAGCCTCCACTATCAGGCGCAGGTATGGCTCGGTATTGGACATACGTATATTGAACCACCAGTTTTCGTATTCCAGGCGGTATCCGTCAAAATCGTAAATGGCTTTTGGGATAAAATGGGTTGTAAAATAGGCTTTCACAGCCTCCATCGCTTCCTTCTTGCGCGTAAGTTTGAAGTTCACTTCACCCGAAGTTTTGTACTTGCCTATGCAGGCAATGAGTTGTGAAAGACTCACACCCTTCTTTTTATAATCGGCCACCACACTCAGCACTATCAGGGCAGCCAACATGGCTGAGTCTGAGTAAGAAAATTCTTTGAAATAATAATGGCCGGCCAATTCGCCACCAAACAAACCATCCAGTTCGCGAAGTTT
>JAIFMY010000108.1 GCA_020048155.1 Bacteroidota bacterium | reverse complement strand
TTATATTTGCAATATCATTTTAAACCTTTTACCATTATGTCAAAAAGAAAAGATTTCGTATTTATAGGCCTTCATATAGTAGCCTGGATTATTTTTGTAGCCTTATGTATAGAAGCAGGTGCCTTGCTTGTGAATTTTGTTTTCAGCCTGTTCAAACCTGAAGTGGTTCAGAATCTGTATCAGAAACTGGATTTAAGCCAAATGTACGAACGAAGCAAATGGGCATATTTCACCATGTACAGTTTTATACTTGTCATTTCAATCCTAAAAGCTTATCTATTCTATCTGGTCATTATACTGCTGTTGAAGCTCGATTTGTCCAAGCCTTTTACCTCATTTGTTGCCCTTCAGATTTCAGTGATAAGTTACATTACAGTTGCCATTGGTCTATTCAGTTACATAGCCCGTCAGGCCTCTAAATCGCTTATGCATCGGGGGTATGATATAGACATGCTCGAACAGTTTTGGGCAGATAGTCAGGCTTTTATAGTCATGGCAGCTATCATATATGTTATTTCAAACATTTTTTCGAGGGGTGTTGATCTTCAGAATGAAAACGAATTAACGGTATAAGCCATGGCCATAATTGTAAATCTGGATGTTATGATGGCGAAGCGCAAAATGTCGCTCAATGAGCTGTCGGAGAAAGTAGATATTACCCTGTCGAATCTATCGATTCTGAAAACTGGTAAGGCCAAGGCCATCAGGTTTTCTACACTCGATGCTATATGCAAGGCGCTCGACTGCCAACCCGGCGATATTCTGGAATTCAGGAAGGACGATAATTTACCTTCGGAAAATAAAACATAAACGACTGGAATAGATGGATGTATGAGTAGATAAGTAAAAAAGGCTGCAAGATATTTTGCAGCCTTTTTTTAGTATTATGAGAAAACTTCTATCGGACTGATTCCTTTTATTTTGTCAGAAATGAAATAATAGCCCCCAGGTTGTCTTTGAGTTTTATCAAATCATTTACTTCCATATTGCTATCCAGCAGGCGTTTGGCAAGTTCTTGCGGAATGCTTGCTGCCTCTTCTTTCATCTGAGCCCCTGCTTCGGTCAGATGCACCAGAACCTTACGCTCATCTGTGCCCGAACGTTCTCTCTTTATCAATCCCTGTTTCTCCATGCGCTTCAGCAAAGGGGTAATGGTATTGGTATTGAGTAAAAGTTTCTTGGCAATATCATTTACAGCCTTTCCATCTTCTTCCCAGAGTATCAGCAGCGTCAGGTATTGAGGATAAGTAATACCCAATTTATCTAAAAATGGCTGATATTCACGGGTTATGAGGCGAGAGGCCGCATAAAACGGAAAACACAATTGGTTCTCTAATTTCAGTTGTTCGTATGTCATGGTGCACGCAATGAAAGCGCAAATATAGAAAGTTTATTAAATTGTGGTAAGCGATTTAATTTCCCGCTTTTGTAAGAGTTCCTGAATGTATTTTTCCATTTCTTCTGGTGTGGTAGTTGGGGCAAATCTTTTTGCCGGATTGCCTTCTGCATCAATCACAAATTTGGTGAAATTCCATTTTACATTATTTCCCAATGTTCCTTTAAGTTCCGTTTTCAGGTATTTGAATATCGGATGAGCAGAATCGCCGTTTACATCTACTTTTGAAAACATTGGAAAACTTACACCATAATTGATGAGGCAACCGTTCGATATTTCGTGTTCGTCGCCCGGTTCCTGGTTGGCGAACTGATTGCAGGGGAATCCCAGAATTACCAGTCCTTTGTCCTTGTATTTTTTGTACAAATTCTCCAAGCCTTCGTACTGAGGAGTCAGACCGCACTTGCTGGCGGTATTTACCACTATCACTACTTTGTCTTTGTAAGTATCCATGCCAATTTGCTTTCCCTGAAGGCTTTTGGCTTCAAATTCATAAAAATTTGGTTTCATGACGATTTGTATTATTTAGTTTTATTCCTATTCACGTAAGCCTTATAAGCGCCTGTGCTCCAGAGTGCCCAAAGCACAAGTACCGGTTGGAAGAACAGCCGTATAAAGCGAGCCTCGTTGGTATTCAGACCGAACGCATCGGCTTCATTCAGATATTGCGCCACATTTCCGGGGAATATGAGAACGAAAAAAATGGCTGCAGCCCAACCTGCGAGCGCCTTCCACTGTGGGATAACCATGAGTGCCGCTCCAAGCAGAATTTCTGCAATGCCCGAAAGTATCACTACGAAATCTGTATCCAATGGTACCCAATGTGGCACCTGTGCTACAAATTCGGCCCTGGCAAAGCTCAGATGGCTCACCCCTGCAAAAAGCAAACTCAATCCCAGTATAATTCTGAACATAGACTGCACCCAGTGGGTTTTAATTCCGTAGCTCCAATTCAATTTGTTAATCATTATCATTTATTTTTTTGTTATAATAAATATCACGTGCAATTATATCGTAAACGATATAAAGATAATAAATATTTTATATCGCTTGCGATATATGCAAGAATTTTTTGAGAATTTTTCTTAATTGATTCAAATTGGCTGTAAACAGCAAAACTCAAATTTAAAGGTATATTGTTATTTGAAAGGCCGAATAATAATCACTTTTAGCTCAAATGTTTGTTTTTTTGTATATTTGAGGTACTAACTTTAGATTTGAAGGAATTTTAGTAGATACTTGATTTTCAAATTTGAAAAGATTGTTGGAACTCTTTAAAGAAATATAATTTCCTAATATGCAATACAAAAGTTTGAAAATAGAAAATTTCAGAGGAATAAATAAATTATTATTATCTGATTTTAAGCAAATTAATCTTTTTGTAGGAGAAAATAACTGTGGAAAGACATCGGTTTTAGAAGCTCTGTTTTTAATAACCGGAGTATCTAATCCTCAGTTGCCAATGACTATAAATCAACTTCGTGGACTAAATTACACTTTAGGTGACGATCGCGACCATCTGTTGGTTTACCATAAATTAGATTACAACAACACCATATTCCTTGAGGCAAAAGAAATAAATAAGACGCGTTCTCTTAAAATAATGCCTCACATACAATCTGGTAATAATGAAGCTACTACTACCATAGGAACGAATGAATTCGAAAAATTATCAGTCAATACCCTTACAAAGAATAAACTGGTAGATGGGTATAGCTATGAAATCATAGTATCTCGAAATGGCAAATCAGAAGTTTACAAAGCAGCTATTTATCCGGCGGGGCTAATATATAATCAAGATATCCCGAAGAAATATGTTGAAACAATCAATGCTACTTTAGTAAATCCAGTGAATGTTTTAAATCAATTGCCACACAATCTGAATACTTTAATAAAGAATAAGCAAATTGATAAAGTAGTGAAGGTATTACAGAAAATAGATCTATCTGTTTCAAATATCATTGTTGGAACCGACAATTTGATTTATTGCGATACCGGATTGCCACAATTAATCCCTATTAATGTAATGGGAGACGGGATCCGAAGAGCATTATCATTAACAGTCACAATCGCCAATTTTACGAATGGATGTGTATTTATAGATGAGGTTGAAAACGGTTTTCACTACAAATCTATAGAAGTGTTGTGGAAAGCAATATTTGAAGCATCAAAAGAATTTAACGTCCAGATTTTTGCAACCACTCACTCTATGGAATGCGTTAAAGGTTTCTACTCTTCATATGTTTTTGATAAGCATCCTGAAGATGAAAATGAAATCATGCTGTATCGTTTGGAAAAAAATAGCGAGCAGCTTGTTGCTCATGCATTTAATCATGAAATGTTGAAGATTGCTATTGATAATAGCTGGGAGGTGAGATGATGGCAGAAATATCCAAAGAACTCCTATTCGTGGTAGAAGGGAAAGATGAGGTAAATTTTTTCGATGCGTTTTTAAAACATTTCAATATTTCAGATTTTGAAATCAGGCAGGTAGAAGGGAAAGATAACTTTAAATTGGTGCTAAAGACTTTGAAATCTTCTAGTGGTTTCAGGAAAGTTAAAAAACTCATACTCATCAGAGATGGCGATGAAAACTCTGAGGGCGCTTTTAAAAGTTTACAAAATATTTTGAACGAATTAGCTTTACCAGTACCTGAGGCTGAAGGTGCACTTGCGGTGAAGAATGATTTGATTTGTGGAATTTATATCATGCCATTGTATCCCGAATCCGGAATGCTGGAAGACCTCTGCTTACTATCTATCGGCAATACCAAAGAAATGCAATGTATAGATGAATTTTTGAATTGTGTGGAAAATAAACCCAATCATATAGCCAAGGCGAAAACTCAAATATATCTTTCCCTCAGGAGCCCCATAGTCAATAGTTTAGGATTGGCTGCACAAAAGGGACATTGGGATTTTGACCATTCCTGTTTTCAGAAGCTTTTAGAATTTGTCAAAAAGGTGTGATATGCTCAGATATTTTTTGATATAATTATATTACGGAAATTAATCTTTTGAATCTTTTCAATGCTTAACCAAGGCAAAAAAATCATGCAGATTTATTTATCTTTGCATTAACCGCCACCTGTAAAAATGGGTTGCAGCGCTTCAGGGTATTGCGGTGCGGTGCAACCAGGGTTCGATTCCCAAGTTGAATTGGTATCAACGTGTCTCGTAAACACTCCAAAAAGAATGATAAAGAACAGAATAGAAATATTCGACCAGAGCCTGAACCTGCAGATGAGAGGATACCGCTTTAGCGCATTGCGCCGGGGGCTTAATCTTATTTCCTTCAAGCCCGGGTGTTCTTTATCATTTGGTTTGAAATTTTAAAATTGCTACAACCATATGATCAAGCTGAAAAAGAAAAGAATAGATGTGTATCACAATCAAGTTGGGTTTTTGTTCAAAAACAACAAACTGGAAAAGAAGCTGGAGCCGGGTACATACCGTATGTGGGATTTTGACAATAATTATTTTTGTTACCTGATACCTCTTACCTCGCGCCATATCAATATCATCAATCAGGAAGTATTGTCCAAAGACAATATAGCTTTTCGCTTTTCATTGTATACCATTTATAAGATAACGGACCCTGAGCAGTTTATGAATAGTTTCAATCTGCAAAACGGAGTGATGTATATGCTTGCAGAAGCCGATACCCGACTTGGCGGCATTGCACAACTGGCCATCCGCGACAAACTCAGTTCTATGAATAGCATGGAAATCAATGAGAAACGCACTGAGATATCGGACCTGAAAACCGATGCTGTGCAAGAAGCTGC
>JAIFMY010000087.1 GCA_020048155.1 Bacteroidota bacterium | reverse complement strand
TCGCCTGCCGACTCTACCGTAATTATTTGTATTCCGTTAAAAGCTTCCCCATCGTCGTCAGAAAATGAAAAATCAGAAACTTGAAAAGTATAATTTACATCTTCTGTTGTTGATACAGTGGCATTGGCACCAACAGGATTATCTGCAACTGAAGTTACATTGATGGTAGCTGTATAAGTAGCATCGCTCTCGGCCCCTCCTGCATCTATCACTTTAAAAGTAAAAGTCGCATACGGGCTGCCATTGGCTGCAGCAATAGGTTTAAAAACGAGCAAGGCTACATTTGGACACAGATCATTGGTTGCAACATCAGTTCCGTTATATTCCATATCACCGGAAGTCTCAACCGAAGTGATTCGGATTCCAGAGAATGCCTGGCCATCGCCATCTAAATAACCGGTTGTAAAAACCAGCGTTGTAAATGTATAATCTACATCTTCATTTGTGCTTACTGTAACATCAGCCCCTGTTGGATTATCAGCAATCGCCGAAACATTTATAGAAGCTGTGTAAGTAGCTGTACTATAAGCTCCCGATGCATCTTTTACCTTAAAAGTAAAGGTGGCATAAGGCATTCCGTTTCCATTGGCAGCTGGTTTGAAAACCAGATTGGTTACGGTTGCATAATCTGTATTGATTGCCACGTCTACTCCACTATACTCAAGGTCACCTGCTGTTTCGACTGTTATAATCCGGATGCCGTTAAAAGCTTCCCCATCGTCGTCAGAAAATGAAAAATCAGAAACTTGAAAAGTATAATTCACATCTTCATTCGTAGAAACAGTTGCATTGGCACCAACCGGATCATCTGCAACTGAAGTTACATTGATGGTAGCTGTATAAGTAGCATCGCTTTCAGCGCCTCCTGCATCTATCACTTTAAAAGTAAAAGTAGCATATGGGCTACCATTGGCTGTGGGATCGGGTTTAAAAACCAGCAAAGTCACATTCGGGCAAAGATCGTTTGTACTTACATCAGTTCCATTGTACTCTAAATCGCCAGCTGTTTCAATAGAAGTGATGCGTATGCCCGAAAAAGCCTGACCATCACCGTCTGAATATCCGGCAGTAAAGTTAGCAGCCGCAAATGTATAATTCACATCTTCATTTGTACTTACTGCAACATCGGCTCCTACTGGATTATCAGGTACCGGTGTTATGTTTATGGTCATTGTTCGTGTAGGAGTACTCAAAAAATTAGTTCCCCCGTTATCGCGTACTCTAAAATTGAAGCTTACAGATGATGTAGAATTTGCTGCAGGTGTAAAGACCAAATTAGTTAGAGGAATTGCATAATATGTAGGTGCGAATGTTACAGGAGCGCCACTATATTTTAAGCTACCTAATGCCACGGTTGAATATAGTCTTATTTGAGATAGCGTATGCCCATCTACATCTGAAAATGGAAAATCGGAATTATTGAATATGTAAGCTTCATCTTCATTAATAGTTACACTGGCATTTACAGTAGTAGGTACATCATTCACAGCTGTCACGTTCATGGTGCAGGTATACGTGGCAGCAGAGAGTGCACCGCTCAAATCTTTTACTTTAAAAGTGAAAGTAGCATAAGGTGCCCCGTTTGCATTAGCAATAGGCTTGAATTGCAATGATGTAACAAGATTACAATCCTGGTTTACAGCAACATCAATACCACCGTATTCCAAATCACCATTGGTTTCAGTAGTAATGATACGAATGCCATTAAAAGCATGCCCATCAGTATCTGCGAAATTAAAATCACCAACAGCAAATGTAATGGGTATGTCCTCATTATCTGTTTTAGCAAAATCAGCCCCGGTAGGATCATAATTCACCGCTGTAACGTTTATAGTAGCAGTATAAGTAGCTGTACTGTATGTTCCTCCGGCGTCGCGGACCTTAAACGTAAAAGTGGCATATGGAGAACCATTGGCATTGGCAACAGGTGAAAAATCGAAAAGAGTTACATCTGCATAATACGTAGCCATTACGTCCCCATTATTATATTCCAAAACCCCAAAAGTTTCAACACTAACAATCTGAATACCATTAAAAGCCTGTCCATCCACATCGTTAAAAGCAAAATCGGGCAAACCAAATACATAATTAGCATTCTCGTTCATGGTAATACTAGTTGGGGCATCGTCAATAGCAGTTACATTTATGGTCATGGTATAATCGGCTACGGAATATGCACCTGTCGCATCTTTTACCTGAAAAGTAAAAGTGGCATAAGGCGAGCCATTCTCGTTGAGGTCTGGCTTAAATACCAATTGTGCCACATTGGGACATACGTCATTTGTAGCTACATCTACCCCATTGTACTCCAAATCGCCATTGGTTTCAACAGAGGTAATCCGAATTCCGGCAAAAGCGTCCCCATCAGTATCTGCAAAAGTGAAGTTACCGGATGCAAAAGTAATGTTAACATCCTCGTTTGTTGCAACCGAATTGTTACCTCCGGTAGGATCGTAATTCACCGCATTTACGTTGATAGTCATTACATACGTAGCAGTACTATAAGCCCCACTAGCATCTATTACTTGATATACAAAAGTTGTATAGGGTGAACCATTGGCATTGGCAGCAGGTGTAAATGTAAGCAAAGCCATGTTGGCATAATCGGTGGTGGCAGTAACATCACCACCTGAGTATTCTAAGTCGCCTGCACCTTCAACTGTAGTAATTTTAATTCCCGAAAAAGCATTGCCATCCACATCGGCATATGAAGCTGTAAAATCGGCCGCAGAAAAAGTATAAGAGGCATTCTCATTAAGTGTAACTGAGGCATTAGCAGCTGTAGGATTGTCAGCTACGGGAGTTACATCAACAGTTATGGTATAAGTAATGAGGCTTTCTTCGCTATTAGAGTCGATAACCCTAAATGTAAATGAATCATAAGCAGCCCCATTTGCATTGGCTGCTGGCACAAACCTTAGCAGCGATGCGTCATTATATACCGTTCCTGCCAGGCAGTTTATTCCATTGTGCTTCAGTGTGCCACTTACGGGTAATGTAACTATTCTGATTTGGGTGAACGTATGACCATCGCCATCGAGAAAACTAAAATCAGGAAGCACAAAGATGTAATCAACATCTTCAGTTGTTGTAACAGTATTGTTTGAAGATGTTGGTTCTACAGCTACTGCAAACCAAGAACTTAAAAACAACAACATAAAAAAAGCAAGCCCTTTCATAAACACACAATTGAGGTATACACTTTAGACTGAAGTTTCTACAATTTGGTTGCACTAAACCTGATTTTTATAATGCACATTATGTAGGTATATATAACAAAAAAATTGGTAGAAATTTATGCGAATTTACTACCAATATTTGTTTTTTATTTAGTTATTACTTCTTTTCTCAAAGAAAAAAGCATTACTCTAACTGTTTCCAAACCAATGCAGCCGCACCAAGTACCGCCACATTTCTGTCGAGCAGTCCGGAAGGCATTACTTTAACTTTGTTTTTAAAAATTCCGAGGAGGTTATCTTCCATAGCTTTCTGAGTTGGCTCCATGATTAGCTTACCAGATTTGGCAAGTCCACCAAATATAAAAATAGCTTTGGGGCTGGTAACAGTGACGGCATCTGCAAGTTTTCTGCCAAGCATATTTCCTGTATACTCAAAAGCCATGAGTGCTATTTTATCTCCCTTTTTTGCAGCCTGAAATATCATTTCCGCTGTAAGGTTATCAAAGCAGATGCTTCTCAATTCGCTGGGATACATGGTATCAGCTAGTAATTTGAATACAGTACGCTTAATGCCTGTAGCTGAAACATAAGTTTCAAGACATCCTCTTCTACCACATCCACATTGCCTGCCATTCGGATTGACTATTAAATGCCCCAATTCACCAGCATGGCCATCGTGCCCATATACAAGGTCACCATTTACAAAGATACCACTTCCGAGTCCTGTACCCAAGGTAATGACTATAAAATCACGCAATCCTTTGGCTGCACCAAACAAGTATTCGCCCATCGCGGCAGCGTTGGCATCGTTTGTGAGAATCATAGGTACGTCAAAATGTCGTTTAAATAAATTGATAATAGGTACAATACCTTTCCATTCCAAATTAGGAGCTTCTTCAATGGTACCTTTGTAATAATTGCCATTGGGCGCACCTATACCAACTCCCACAATTTCATAACTTTTAGAATCGGGTATTATAGCCAGATTGGCTTTTATAGCCGAAGCCAATGCCGCCAAATAATCTTCAACATTCGGGTAGCCTTTAGTAGGTATGCCGCCTTCCCATAGCGTGTTTCCAGTTTTATCTACAAATCCAAAGATGGTATTGGTGCCACCAATATCTATTCCTATTACCAATTTTTTCATATCATCAAATTATATATTTTCATAAAAAATGTATTCTGCGCAAATATGGGAGGGCAAATCTGGATTTAATAAAAAGGATTTACACTTTACAAACATATTAAAAAATTGAATTAGAAGCATAGGTTGTAAACAATTCGAGCGCCAAAGTTCCGAGCAAAGAATTACCAGCTTCATTAAGCCCCGGCGACCAAACAGCCACTACCAATTGATTGGGGATGATTGCTAAAATACCGCCTCCTACACCACTTTTCCCTGGTAAGCCAACCCTATACACAAAATCACCAACAGCATCATATAGCCCACAGGTTATCATAAGTGAGTTTATTCGTTTTGCTTGTCGTATATTCAGTATTTGCTTATTGGCAATAGGTGAAAAGCCTTTGTTGGCTAAAAATAAAAACCCTCTGGCTAAATCAATGCAACTCATGGGTATAGCACATTGATGAAAATATACATCCAATACATCGTCTGCAGCATGATTCAAATTGCCGTAGCTTCTTATAAAATTTGCCAAAGCCCTGTTTCTATCCCCATATATTCTCTCCGACTCAGCTACTTCCTCATCGAAACTGATGGTTTGATTGTTAGATAATTCGCGTACAAAGCGTAAAATATTGTTTTTAGTTTTTCCAATCCCCTCAAATATCGAATCGGTAACCACAATAGCTCCTGCATTGATAAAAGGGTTACGTGGTATACCATTCTCATATTCCAATTGCACCAGAGAATTGAATCTGTTGCCGGAAGGTTCACGACCAACCCTTTGCCAGAGGGTATCGGCTGCCTTATCAATAGCGAGTGTAAGAGTAAATACTTTTGAAATACTTTGAATGGAGAAATTTTCGTGGGCATCACCCACAATAAACTCGCGCCCATCTATTGTACAAATGGCCATTCCAAATTTATCGACTGGAACACGTGCGAGTGCAGGTATATAGTCTGCTACCTTTCCTCGGTATTGCTCTGCATATACCTCATTATATATTTTGTCTAATATTTCCTGATAGTTTATCATATTTTAATTTATCATAACCTCAATGTAAGGCAATTATAATTTCTCAAAACTACATTGTACAGTAGCTAATTTGCTCACAAAACAACGTACTAAATCTAAAGCATACAATAATGTTTTTTCACCAAAAAAGTCATAAAAAACCATTCTGTACAGCATAAGAAAAGTAAAAATTATGAATCAGAATTCCTAAGTAATGAATGTTTTTTTTGGTAATGACTAAATAGTTTTTATAAAACCATGTGAATAGCTATATTTGCGGCCAAATCAGAAAAATCTTAACTATGAAAAATGCTTCACTGATACTTAATATCGTTCTTATTGTTGCGGTTTTGCTTTTATACATCGACCGCTTTGCCAACCGTACAGGTAGTTCTGCTACCGAAAACTCTACTGTAGTAAACACTGGTGAAGGTGCCACAGTTGCTTATGTAGAAATGGACTCATTGCTTTTCAACTATTCCTTATACAACGAGTTACGCGAGCAATTCAATCAAAATCAGCAACGTCTTGAATCTAATCTGGCTTCAAAATCACGTACCCTCGAGTCTAAAGCAGCCGACCTGCAATCTAAAATGGAACAAAGACTGGTTACACAACGTCAGGCTGAAGATATGCAGCGCCAACTGATGCAGGAGCAGCAAAACTTACTGGCCTTGCGCGACGAAATGGCTTCTAAACTGATGTCGGATGAACAAGTGATGAACAAACAAATATTCGACAGCATACAGTCGTACCTGAAAGATTTGAACAAAAAATCGAATTTTAAAATCATTTTGTCTACTACCACCGGTGGCAGCGTATTGCTTGCAGATTCGACCCTCAATATTACCAAAGCTGTTATAAACGGTATGAATCAACGTTACAAAGGACAGAAATAATATAAATAATATTTGATAAAAAAATCCGGGCGTTTGCAATAAACAACCCGGTTTTTTTGTTTCATATACCTGTTTTTGCACCTTTTGTAACTAAGCGCATTAAATATCAGGGAAAGTACTATTAAGATTATAATTCATATTTCTTATCAGACCGAGTGTAGTTGTATCTGTGCTATAAATTGAATACCAACCTTGAAGTTCGTGAGGTGGATCGCCTATAAGCGGATCACCCATTTTCCAATAATTCCCGGGAATAACTGGCGACAATGAGCCACTATATCCCCAAATATTTGAATTGATAGGTATTCTATTTTTTTGTGAAAGCATAAAAATATAGCTATAAACCGAGTCTATGAAAGCGTTTCGGTGCGAAGTAGCCGATGCAGGATCTTGGCTACCCATATCGCGCGCCAATCCAAACTCTTCGAGCACCAGCGGTTTGTTTAGTTTAACCGCCACTTGCAAGTGTTCATCTATGTAAGACCGGGTTTTTTCCAAAGCATTTACAATGCTGGAGTCGTGCTGGGCAGGATTGTACCATTGCCAATTTTGTGGCCAAATATGTATGGTGAGGTAGTCGATATAAGGAGAGCCATGAGCCAACTCAAACTCAGCCAAACTCATATGGTGCCCAACAGACCCCTCTGAACCGGTACTTACAAGATGACTGGAATCTATTGATTTTATATAACCTGCTGTTTCATGCAACCAGTTTCTGAAAATTGTTTTCTGTTCATCAGTTTTTCCACCACGAGGCTCATTGGCCAGCTGCCATGCCATGATGGTAGGATCGTATTTGTAAGAAATGCCATTATACAAATTTTGCCGGTTGATGATGCGGGTTATATGTTTCCTGAAATACGAGGTAGCAGAATCCACTTCGTAAAAACGGGCAGCATAGCTCATATATAGCGACCACGAATCGGGCACTTCATTGCTGGGAAAGGGTATAGGTGTGTGCGTATACCATTCCACATACTTTGCCATTCCACCCGACCAAGGCCAGTAATTGTTGAGCACCATGATGGCGGTCATGTCGCGCTTCATCAACTCATTGAGCAGAAAATCGATTCCTGCAAATACTTTT
>JAIFMY010000025.1 GCA_020048155.1 Bacteroidota bacterium | reverse complement strand
GAAATTTTGTTCATGTATCTTTGGCGCGCGGTGACGTTGCACTGGCAATCTTTTTCGGGATGATTGAAATACCCGCACGGACAGGGGTTCATGCTGGCAACCAGCATAAAACTTGCCGGATATTCTACCGAAAGTCTGGCGCGGCTAATGGTTATGAGCCTGTCTTCGAGCGGTTGGCGCATCACTTCCAGTACAGTTCTTTTAAATTCAGGAAGCTCATCCAGAAACAACACCCCATTGTGAGCAAGCGATATTTCGCCGGGTTGCGGATTGCTGCCACCACCCACAAGGGCTACATCAGATATGGTATGATGAGGCGATCTGAATGGCCTCGAAGTCATGAGGGCGGTTTGTCGGCCTATTTTTCCTGCCACCGAGTGTATTTTGGTGGTTTCGAGTGCTTCGTCGAGGGTAAGAGGAGGCAAGATGCCGGGAATCCGCCTTGCCAGCATTGTTTTGCCGGCCCCAGGTGGGCCTATCATGATGATATTATGTCCTCCTGCAGCAGCTATTTCCAAAGCGCGCTTCACATTGTCTTGGCCACGCACATCTGAAAAGTCTTGCTCTATGCGTGAAATGTTTTCGTAAAATTCGCGCTCTATGTCTACCACTACAGGCGTAAGGTCTGCATCTCCATTGAAAAAACGAATCACCTCAAGTATATTATTCACCCCATACACTTCAAGTCCTTCTACTACAGCCGCTTCTTTGGCATTTACCGCAGGCAGTATCACCCCTTTGTAACCTTCGGCTTTGGCTTGCAGTGCTATGGGCAGCGCACCTTTTATAGATTGTACACCGCCATCGAGCGATAATTCACCCATGATGATGTACTTGTCTATTTCACTGCCGTTTATCTGCTCGCTTCCGCATAATATGCCTATGGCCAAAGGCAAGTCGTAGGCGGAGCCTTCTTTGCGCAAGTCGGCAGGTGCCATGTTTATTACCACCTTTTTGCCGGGCCATTTGTAGCCATGTTGCTTAAATGCAGATTCTATGCGTTGCTGACTTTCTTTCACAGCATTATCGGGTAGGCCAACCATAAAAAAGGCTATGCCGGTAGTTACAGATACTTCAATGGTTATTGTTTGTGCATGTATGCCGTACACGGCGCTACCGAAAGTTTTTACAAGCATATTATTGTTTCTGAAGTTTAATCAAATTTTCTTTCACCAGGCTTTGTAAGTGCATCGATTCTATGATCAATTTATTTCGCTCTTGCATGATTTCATTAGTGCTAAATATACTTACAAGTTTTTCGCGTTTAGCATCAATGGTTTCGTATATACTGCTCAACTCGTTTTTCAGGATGTTGGGATTGCTTAACCCCGCGCCCTTTTTCTGCATGATATTTAGATGCTCAATTTTCTGCTGTAGACCCTGCAATTGCTGCGAGTTTTGTTGATTGGCGGAGTAAAAATGGATAAAGCTTTGTACCCTGATAGCAAACCTGAAAACGGGGTTTTCTATAATGTTAATAATATCATGCATCGGATTATTGAGTTCCATTTTTAGCACACAGTTTCTTCTATCAATCTTATAAGTATGTGTATCACTTTTATATGCACTTCCTGTATGCGATCCGCAAAACCGGAATGAGCCACCCGAATTTCACAATCGGCCAGTTCGGCCAGCTTCCCACCATTTTTCCCGGTAAGTGCTACTACTTTCATCCCTTTTGAGCGTGCAGCATGTGCTGCTTGTAGCACATTGGCAGAGTTGCCGCTTGTACTTATGGCAAGCAGTACATCTCCTTCCTGCCCAAGGGCTTCTATGTATCGAGAAAAAACAAAGTCGTAACCATAATCGTTTGCAGTGCAAGACAAATGAGTAGGGTCTGAAATAGAAATAGCAGGAATAGCCTTCCTGTTTTGACGGTATCTGCCGGTAAGTTCTTCTGCAAAATGCATGGCATCGCTCATTGAACCACCATTGCCACACGAAATGATTTTGTGATTGGCTACAATGGCGTCCGACATCATTTGGGCTGCAGTTTCTATATTTTTTATCTCATCAGAGTTGTTAAGGAAATTATCCAGCACTAATCTTGATTCAGTCAGTTCGTTAAGTATAATATTGCGCATACAATTATTTCAGTTGGTTACAAAGATTATTACTTTTTTATTACATTCGCAAAAAGTTGATATTGAAAAATAGTTCTCATTCAATATAAAAAAAGAAAATAACAAATACCAAAAAAGAAATTATGACATCAAATAGAGATGGAAAACAAACAACGATAGGAATATTCTATGACGGAAATTATTTTTTACATGTAAGCAATTATTACAATTATTTTCACAATAGAAAAACCAGAATCAGCCTATCTGGGCTGCACGATTTCATCCGGTATAAAGTTGCGCAGCTCGAAAGCAAAGATGTAAGCTTGTGCCAGATAGTAGATGCACATTATTTTCGCGGTCGCCAGAGTGCTGCTGAGGCTAGTCAGAAGCCAAATCAACTTTACTATGAAAGAGTATTCGAAGACATACTTATGTCGGTAGGGGTTACTACACATTATTTGCCATTGCGCAGGTTTTCGGGTACTAGACAGGAAAAGGGCATTGATGTGTGGCTTGCATTAGAAACGCTCGAACTCAATATGTATAAACATTTCAATGTAATAGCTCTAGTGGCTGCTGATGGCGATTACGTGCCGCTTATTCGCAAACTCAACTCTATGGGCACGCGTGTGATGTTGCTCAGTTGGGATTTCGATTTTACCGACGACGACGGCGGCCGTATGGTAACTCGTACTTCGCAAGAATTGCTTGAAGTGGCCAGCTACCCGCTTGCCATGCATGAACTCATTGAAAACCGGCTGAATAAGAATGACATGCTTATAAACAACCTGTTTGTTCAGAATGAAAATCGAAAGCCTGCGCCGCGTCCGGTAAATCCTGAAATAATAGCCGAGCCGCAGCTCAGCACTATATTGAGTGTTAAAAACGGTTTTGGCTTTATAAAATACCCACCCAACAATCTGTTCTTTCATTATAGTGAGCTCATTGATGTCGATTTTAACGATATACGCGAAGGTGACAATGTCGAATTTTCAATAGCAGTAAATGATAAAGGCGAGTCTATTGCACGAAGCATAAAACTCATGTCGTCGGCTTCAGTGAGCAACGCTGAAGATGGATTAAGTTGATAATTCGGTAATATTTACATACAATTTTTGAAAGGCACTGGCCAGGTTTCATGCTTGGTCAGAGTTTTTTAAAATACTTGAATGCTTTTATTCAGTTCAATGTCAGTATATTATTTTTGCAAGACTCAAGAGTTTTATGTCTGGTAGCAAATGGCTGGTATTCATAGACGTGCGGTTTATAGAAAAATGAAGGTAGCCATCTTTGTTAAAATACAGGTTGATGTGTGCTGATGAACATTCACTTTCTTCATGGTCTGACATTATCAAAACTGGTTTCCCTGTATACAATTTAATTATTTTTGAGAGCATATCATGCTCTGAGTCAGATACAAAAACAAGGTGTGGGTTTTGGGGCAAAGCACTTAGCCGGCTTATTTGTGTAACATTTGCAAAGCAATAGGTGTGCAGTGGATGAGCAAAATTGGCCCGAACATGGCTGTATATGTCTGTCTCACCAAATATTACAATATTAAAGGTATCCGTTTGATTTGGAAAAGTAATATTGGGCCATGTTATGTATTTGGGGATTTTGTACAAAAGAGCAGCTTTTAGTTTACTCTCCGATTGTGAATGTTGCGCTGCAACCTCATAATAGCCAAATATTAACAAAGCAACAATTATGAAAACTATTTTAAATTTCTTAATCAAGTAAGAACCCTTTATAAATTAAAATCAAAAAATCAGCCAAATAGAGCATTGTGGAAATATTTAACATAAAATTAAGAATTCTGTTAAACAATTTCCCCGTTAAAGATATACAGCATTTTAATACTGTCATATAGTGTTAAGCAGAGGAAATTATATTTTTTTTCAAAAATTTATTATTAGGATGTGGTATTATAGAAAAATTATTATTTTTGTAGCGATAATCTTTCCTGCTTTGAGTATTAAGTAGGAAACTTCAACAAAAATTTCGCCAAAAAAACAATATGCACACACAAGTTTGGTGTGTAGTTGTGTTTTCTTGTGTTTTACAGGTGTCTTTGGCGAGCCCCAGTTGAAGTTTCAAGATTCACACTACACACTTTTTTTGTTTCCAATTCATTATCAGATATATGATGTAAAAAAGGCTGATCCGGATTCACACAAGAATCCGGATCTTTTTTGTATTAGAATAGTTTTTCATAAGTATAAAATGTCAGATAATGACAAAGGAAAGATTAAATAGTGGTAAAAGATGAACTCTTTAATTGTTCTGTTCTATTACAGAAAGCATTGTTTTTGATTTGTTTTCTGTTTCCTCCCATTCGTCATGCATGTCAGAATCTGGTGTAATGCCACCCCCTACAAACAAGTTGGCCCCCTGCGCATTTATACGCATGGAACGCAGATTTACGAACAAATGATGTTGCTGGTTCATATTCCAAGTGCCTAGAAATCCGGTGTAGTATTCTCGTTTGTGCTGTTCAATTTTCAATATTTCGTAGGTAGCTTCTTCTTTCGGGAAGCCACTCACTGCTGGTGTTGGATGTAATCTGTTTATGAGGTCGGTGGTATGTATATGTACGTTGTTGGCAGGAAATCTGAAAATAGTTTGCAAATGCCAGAGGTTGGCAGCCCTTACTGTTTCGGGGCCTACTATCTCAATATTCATGATTCCGGAATCTTCTAAGTTGTGTTTGATGAAGTTGGTAACAATAGCCTGTTCGCTTATTTCTTTGGCTCCCCATTGTGGCATTTCTAACCCTTTAAAAGGCTTGGTGCCTGCCAAAGATACAGTTTGAAACCATGCATTTGACATGTTGAGAAGCATTTCGGGCGAAGCTCCAATCCAGATGCCATGGCCAGGTAAATTAACCATAAACAAAAATGACGAGGGGTAAGTAAGATATAATTTATGAAAAATATTGGAAGCCATCTTGGCGTTAGCCTTTTTGAGATAAATTACCCTTGAGAGTACAATTTTTTCCAATGTTTTAGACTCAAATAAATTTCCGGCGAGTTTGAATTGTTTATAGTATTCTTTCTGCAAAGTAGCGTTTTGCAATGGTTTTTCAGGCTGAAAAGGCAATTTCTTACTTCGGAGTTCTTCCAGTATTTCGGGTGTAAGATTGTTGCTGGTTATCACTTTGTCTGGGGAAAACAGATAAATGGGAAACTCCGCGGATACTTGAAATGGATGCATTACAAATCCGGAAAGATGTTCAATGTCTTTAAACGAATAATATGGGCGCGGCATAGAGTATGAAAATACATGGTGTACCTCGGTTCTCCATGGCAAGCGATACGCTGCAAAGGGAATATTATTGAGCAGGGCAATTTTTTGTAAAGCCAATTCATTCAGCCTTTTCATCACTACAAAATTATTGGTTTTCTCATGCGTTGTATCCTAAATTCGGGTTTAGCAATTTTTCTGCTTGCGGAATACTTACACCCAATCTCGCTGCGTAGTCGGCTACTTGGTCTCTATCAAGTTTCCCTATATTGAAGTATCTGGATTGTGGATGAGCGAAATATATACCACTAACCGATGAAGCGGGCTGCATAACAAAATTCTCGGTGAGAACAGTGCCGATCAGTTCTGTTGCATTGAGCAAATTGAAAAGGGTTTGCTTTTCGGAATGTTCGGGGCAGGCAGGGTAGCCAAATGCAGGCCTTATGCCCTGATAGTTTACAGCTATGAGTTGTTCGTTGCTCATTTTTTCGGCGGGTACATATGCCCAAAATTCCTTTCGCATACGTTCGTGCATGCGCTCGGCAAATGCTTCGGCCAGCCTGTCTGAAAGTACTTTGAGCATGATGGCGGAGTAATCGTCATGATCCGCTTCAAATTTTTTCACCCAATTTTCTGCTCCTTCTCCTATAGACACCACAAAGCTTCCCAAATAATCGGTAATACCTGTTTCTTTCGGGGCTACAAAATCGGCAAGCGAGAGAAAATAATCATAATCGCTATCGGCTTGCTTTTCTTCTTGCTGTCTGAGGTTGTGGAAGGTTGCAACTACCGTTTTTCTATCGGTATCTTCGTATAGCTCAATGTCGTCGCCTACAGCATTGGCTGGGTGTATGGCTATTACAGCTTGCCCGGTTACCATTTTTTGTGCTATCATTTGGTCGAGCATTTTTTGTGCATCGTCGTACAATTGTCTGGCTTGCTCGCCTTTTTCAGGGTGTTCAAATATTTTCGGGAATTTTCCGGTGATGTCCCAAGAGAAAAAGAAGAAAGTCCAGTCAATATAATCGCGCAATTCAGCAATAGGGTAATTGTCAAAAACTTTAATACCTGTAAAAGTAGGTGTATAAGTTTGCGGTGCGCTCCAGTCTATCGGTATCCGCTTTTTGCGCGCTTCATCAAGTGTTACAAATTTTGTTTGCTTGCGCAATGCGTACATGGTGCGTATTTTCTCATAGTCGGTTTTCACCTGCGTGAGATAATTGGATTTTTCTTCTTTGTTGAGAAGGTTTCTGGTCACAGCCACACTGCGTGAAGCGTCTGATACATGTATTACACCGTTTCTGTAATTTGGTTCTATTTTTACGGCTGTGTGCAATTTTGAAGTGGTAGCTCCACCAATGAGTAGCGGAATATTCATCTTCTGGCGCTGCATCTCGGCGGCTACATGCACCATTTCGTCGAGCGATGGCGTGATGAGTCCGCTCAATCCAATGATATCAACATTATGCTTTCGGGCTTCGTCCAGGATTTTTTCGGTAGGTACCATCACCCCAAGGTCTATAATTTCGTAGTTGTTGCAACCCAACACAACCCCTACAATATTTTTACCTATATCATGCACATCGCCTTTTACGGTGGCCAGCAATACTTTTCCGGCTGCTTGCATTTCGGTTCCATGTTTGCGCTCAGCTTCTATGTATGGCAAGAGGTAAGCTACAGCTTTTTTCATCACACGGGCGCTTTTTACTACCTGTGGCAAAAACATTTTACCATCAGCAAATAAGTCGCCTACTATATTCATGCCTTTCATAAGCGGCCCCTCTATCAGCTCCAATGACTGGGTATAATTGACTCGAGCTTCTTCCAGGTCGGTTTCAAGGTATTCGGTTATTCCTTTCACCAAGGCATGGCTCAGGCGATCTTCCGGGCCAAAATTTCGCCATTCTTCCACTTTTACAACTTTCTCGCTGCCTTGCTTCATGTTTTCGGTATATACGAGCAGTCGTTCGGTTGCATCGGGCTTCCGGTTGAATATAAGATCTTCAATAAGCTCCAGCAAATCGGCAGGAATATCGGTATAAACCGGCATGCCACCTGCATTTACAATACCCATATCAAGCCCTGCGTGTATGGCATGATAAAGGAATGATGCATGTATGGCTTCGCGCAAATAATCGTTTCCTCTGAATGAGAACGACAAATTGCTAATGCCACCGCTAACTTTGGTTTTAGGCAAATTTTCTTTTACCCATTTTACTGTTTCTATGAAGTCAATGGCATAAGTAGCATGTTCTTCAATTCCTGTTCCTATAGTAAGTATATTTGGGTCGAAAATGATATCTTCGGGCTTGAAGCCTACTTTTTGGGTGAGAATATGGTAGGCACGTTTTATTATTTCAATTCTTCTCTCGAGCAGGGTAGCTTGCCCTTGTTCATCGAACGCCATTACCACCACGGCAGCACCGTATCTTTTGAGTAGGGTAGCTTGCCGTACAAATGATTCTTCGCCTTCTTTCAGACTGATAGAGTTGACAATGGCTTTGCCTTGCAGGCATTTGAGTCCGGCTTCTATCACATTCCACTTAGAGGAATCTATCATGATGGGTTGCTTGGCAATTTCAGGGTCTGAGATGAGGTAATTCAGAAAGCTAACCATTTCTTGCTCAGCGTCGAGCATGGCATCGTCCATACACACATCTATTACCTGTGCACCGCCTTCTACTTGCTCGCGGGCTATGCTCAGCGCTTCTTCATATTTTTTTTCACGTATGAGACGGGCAAATTTCCTGCTGCCCGATACATTGGTTCTTTCACCTATATTTATAAAATTATTTTCTTTGGTTATATGCAGGGCTTCCAGTCCTGTAATACAGGTATCGCTATGTATATGAGGTATTTGGTGTACGTGCTGGGAGTTTACCAATTGGCCAAATGCACGAATATGATCGGGCGTGGTACCACAGCATCCACCTACAATATTTACAAATTTATTTTCGAGATAGTCATGAATATGAACAGCCATATCTTTTGGACTCTCGTCGTATTGTCCCAACTCGTTGGGCAGCCCTGCATTGGGGTATGCGCTTATATAAAATGGTGCTTTTGTCGAAAGTTCTTCTATATATGGACGAAGGTCTGTGGCACCAAATGCACAATTGAGGCCTATACTAAGCAGATTGAAATGCGAAACTGAGTGCATGAAAGCTTCCAGGGTTTGCCCGGAAAGGGTGCGACCGCTTTTGTCGGTTATGGTACCAGAAACCATAATCGGAAAATCTGGCAAATTTCGTTGGGCCAATATTTCATCTATGGCAAAAAGCGCCGCTTTGGCGTTGAGTGTATCGAATATGGTTTCCACCAGCAAAATATCTGCGCCACCATCCAATAGGCCATTTATCTGTTCGGCGTATGCTGCGCGCAATTCGTCGAAATGGATGGCCCTGAAACCCGGGTTATTTACATCGGGCGACATGGAGGCTGTTTTGTTGGTAGGGCCTAGCGCGCCTGCTACAAATCTGGGTTTATCCGGGTTTTGTAGGGTGTATTCCGTTGCAAGTTTTTTTGCTATGGCAGCAGCATCTTTATTCAGGCGGTATGCCAGATGCTGCAAATGATAGTCTGCCTGCGATACTGATGTAGCATTGAAAGTATTGGTTTCTATGATATCGGCACCTGCATCCAGGTATTGCTTGTGTATTTCAGCTATTATAAGGGGCTGAGTAAGACATAGCAAATCGTTGTTGCCTTTTACATTTACGGTATGGTTGGCAAATTCTTGGCCTCTATAATCCTCTTCTTTTAATTTGTAACGCTGTATCATGGTACCCATTGCACCATCCAATACCAGTACCCTGTGGGCTAATATTTCTCGTATGTTGTTGTTTGGCATGCTTTTGTAAAAATGAAAGAAATAATTCAGTTCTATATTCAGAAAACTATCAGAGTGCATGTTGCAAACATCGTTTGGTTTTCTGAATACAAGATTAAAATTGGGAATAATTATATATATATCCAAATTTTAAGTGTATAATAATGAAATATATAAGAATTTTTAGTAAAAGGCTACATTCTGCCTGAAAAAAAAGCAACTATGGGGCAAAAAATCTTATTTTTTCAAGGATTTCAGGGTTGAGATCCTATCTATTTTTTCATTTAGAGTTTTTACGAAGTGGTCAGTATATATTATTTTTTTAGGCACCTCAATGCGCGAAAGTATTTTTTCAATTTCAAATAACAACATATCATTTACTTGAGCATGTTTGTCGATTATGAGTATTGGAATTTCACCAAAAATAGCATCGTGCATACTTGCTACAAAAAAATCACCGACTATCAGATGACCTATTTTGCTTTCAATTTGTTCTGGTGAAATTTTTACACCACCGCTGTTTATTACCCAGTCTTTGCGCCCAAGCCAGTAGAATGATGTTGTGGAAATGTATTCGATTCTGTCGTTGGTATCCATCTGGTGTATACCCATTTCCGGGTAGTTAACAATCAGTGCCTTGTTGTTGTCTGTCGATATCGTTACCCCGGGAAGCGTTTCGTATATCAATCTGTGAGTTTGTGGTGATATACGCGCAAGCGCAAAGTGCGAGAGGGTTTCGGTCATTCCGAACGAAATGCGTATATCAGCGTTTATCTGTTTCATTTCATTGAGGAGTGCCTCCGACACAGGTGCACCACCCACCAATATTTTCTTGAACTGTTCAAATCTGAAATGATGGCTAAGCATAAGCAATATTTGTGCGGGGGTGAGGGCTATAAAGTCATAAGCACCCTCGGGTATGTTATGTATTTGCAGAGATGGTGGAATGGCGTACAAGTTCAGTTTGCCCGCAAGTGCGCGCACCAGCATCATTTTTCCCGCAATATATTTGGCAGGAAGCACTAAGAGGGCTTTATCCTTGGGTTTTAAGTCGAATGTCTTGAGGGTGGCACCTGCCGAAACCAACATTTGGTAACGGCTGACTTCAATTTTTTTTGGCGTACCTGTTGAACCTGAAGTTTGTAATTCGAATTTTTCTAGTCCGGAATTCCATTCCCGAAGAAATTGCATGATTTCGTTAAGCCATGTTATCTCTTCCAGTTTTTCTATCTCCTTTTCAAGGTTACAAACCTGTCCGGCATGTATTATTTCAATAGGTGCAAAAGCATTCATAATCTGCCTTTTATACAATCCAGTTCCCAATTGTTGGTTGAGTAATATAAATTTTGCCCGTTGAGTGCGAGTGGTGAAGGTATATTATTGGTAAACACCTGGCCGGTACCCAGGCCTTGCGGCATCGGGTTGTTTTTTGTGAAAGTATACTGGGCTATGGCATTTAGTCCTATGTTCGATTCCAGTGCCGAAGTTATCCACCAGCCGATATCCAGGTGCGAAGCCAGTTCAATCCACTCTTCTGAGCCACTAAATCCGCCTATGAGTGCCGGTTTTAGTATGATGTATTGTGGACGAATGATTTCGAGCATTTCATTGCGCAAGTTTTTGTCATTTAATCCAATGAGTTCCTCATCCAATGCTATAGGCAGCGGTGTATTAAGGCACAGGTCCGACATTTCTAGCCATTGTCCTTGCCTGATGGGCTGTTCTATAGAATGTATGTCTTGCTTGGCCAGGAGTTCTAGCCGTTGCATGGCATTTTCCGCAGAGAAAGCACCATTTGCATCTACTCGTATTTCGAGTACTTGAGAGGCATATGTGCTGCGAATGAGGCTAATGAGTTTATATTCTTCACTGAAATTTATTTCACTTATTTTAAGTTTCAGGCATTCGAAACCAGCTTTCAATTTTTCCTCTATTTGTAGCATCATTTTCCCTGTATTTCCCATCCAAATAAGGCCATTTATTTTTATACCGGCCGTGCCCTGGGTAAATGCAGATGGATATATGATGTGTTTTCCTCCGTTGTTGAGGTCGGAAAGTGCCGTTTCCAATGCAAAGCGTATCGATGGGAAATTCTTGAGAGTTGGGTCCGAAAGGGTAGATGGTTCTGATATTTTATTGCAAAACGCACCAAGCACTTGCTCGTAATCGGGCACATCGTCGCAGCTCAGTCCTTCGAACAGGGCTGCCTCGCCCCAGCCTTTTACCATCGGATTCTCTGTATCCCATACTTCCACAAAGTATGTTTTCTTTGTATTCATTACCCCACGCGATGTTCCCCCGGGAGTTTTAAAATTGAGCAGATATTTATGGTATACAGCCTTGAGCATAAGGTTTATTGTTATAGCAATGAGCTGATTCCGAAAAGGATTGAGAAAAAGAATGTATTCAACGCAAGGGTTTTAAGTTGAGGATCCAAATCACGCGGCACCTGGTTTCTGTGCACCACAAGCAGGTGTTTTATAAAAAACGGCAGGCTTATAAAATACGCAAACTGCCAAGGCGAAGTATAATGCAACAGGGTATATATGGCAGCTGAGGCAAAGCCTACCACAATCATGCTCATATGGTATTTCTTGGCACCTTCGGGGCCCAATTTTACTGCAAGCGTTATTTTATTGACCAAAATGTCACTTTCCCTGTCGCGCATATTATTCAGATTCAGAACCCCTGCACTGAAAAGGCCAACCGATATGGCAGGCAGAATAAGTGTAGGTTCGAAAGTATGGCTATGTAGAAAATAAGTGCCCAGTACGCCGATAAGACCAAAAAATAGCAGTACATATATATCGCCCAGTGCTCTGTAGCCATATGGGTTGTTGCCTACAGTATATTTGATGGCGGCGGCTATGGATGACACTCCCAACAGAAAGAATGCCAGAAAACCGGGCGATAAAATTGAACCCAATCCGGCATATATGAGCCAGATACCAAACACGAGAGAGAGCGTTATGAAAACAATGATCATGGTTTTCATTTCCATTTTGGTAAGCATACCTCCTTGTAATGCTCGGGTAGGTCCAATTCGGTTTTCGTTATCGGTACCATGCGAAAAATCGCCATAGTCGTTGGCCAAATTGGAAAGGATTTGTAAAAAAAGTGTGGTAAGCGCGGCCAATATCGCTATCGACCAGTAAAATGCATGGTTTGCCCTGGCTATGAAGCTGGCCAAAATGATGCTAGATAAAGATAATGGCAGGGTGCGCAGTCTGAAAGCATGAATCCATGCTGAAATTTTACTTTTCATAATATATAAGATAGGGTAGAAGCAATAATACAGGTAAAATTGGGCATTGAGTTTATTCATTTTTAGAGTAAGACTGCAAAAATATTATATTTCAGGAAAAAAGACTAAGAGACGCGTAAACAATTGGTCGCAAAACGAGCAAACGAATCGGTACAATGAATAGAATGACCATGTACTGTTGCAGCGCTCGAAATTTAAGAAGAATTATTAATATTTTGATTAATCGAATTTTTTAAACGAAAATTCTAAAACGTATTGATTTATGTAAATAATTGCTTATCAGTCAGTGTTAAATAAAATATATTTTACAATGCATGCTCAAAAACATAAAATTTGTTGTAATTATATAAAACAGTACATATATTTAGCCTACCAAATTCGGGTTAAGTATTATTAAAACTAAACACTCAATTTATGAAGAGAATTTTATTCAGTCTGCTTGCATTAGCAGTATTTACTACGGGAGCACTAGCCGGTGGTATGGTTCACAATACCAACCAGAGTGCAGCATGGATACGTATGTTGGCCAGAGACGCTTCTACTAGCGTAGATGCAGTATTTTTCAATCCTGCGGGTACTACCAAACTGGCAGATGGTTTTCATTTACAATTGAATACCCAAACCATCGGACAGACTCGTACAGTAACCAGCAATTATGCTGCGTTCAACAATCCAAAGTTTGAGGGTACTACTTTTGTGCCAGTACTTCCTACTTTTTTTGCTGTATATAAAACTGGAAAATTTGCAGTATCAGCAGGTTTTATAGTAGTAGGTGGCGGCGGCGGTGCTGAGTTTCCTAATGGTTTACCTTCTTTTGAAGCTCCTATTGCTGGCATACCTGCTCAGCTTACTGCTCAGGGCATACCTACAAGTAAATATAGCTCAGAAATTGCTTTCAATGGTACTTCTACCTATTTTGGCTATCAGGCCAACGTAGCGTATGCCATCAATGATATGGTTTCTGTAGCCTTAGGCGGTAGGTACGTTACTGCTTCCAACGCTTACGAAGGCAGCATCAAAAATATCATGATCAATCCTAATTATCCTGCATTTGGCGCAGATTATAATGGAACAAAATTGGTTTCTGCCCCCAAATTTTTCACCGATGCTTCTACATTCCTTACAGGTGTTTCTACACAAATGGCTTCAACTGCAACCAGTCTGGGTGCATTGGTTTCCGGTGGTGGTGGCGGACTTACCCTTGCACAAGCTCAAGGTGCAGGTTTTTTAACTGCTACTCAAGTTGCGGGTATTCAGCAATTGCTTGGAGCCGCTGGTCTTACAGCAGCTCAAATTGGTGGTGCAACAGTTGCCATGAGCCAAGGGGTTCTTACTACAGCTGCTCCTGTTTTTGCAACTAATTCAGCTCAGATGGCTTACTATGCCGGAGCTACTGCCGATCAGGAAGTTGATTCTAAACAAACAGGCACTACATTTACCCCAATCTTTAGTGTGAATGTGAGCTTGCTCGAAGACAAATTGAACCTGGCTATGAAATATGAAATGGCATCAGAAATGGAAGTTACCAACGAAACTGCCAAAGATGCACAAAATATGTTCCCCGATGGTGAAAAATCGAACTCAGACATCCCAGCTTTCTTCAGTTTTGGTGCTGCATACAAAGCTATGGACAACCTGAGCGTACAATTCGGTACACATTATTATTTCGACAAGAGTGTAAGCTATGGTAAAACTCTTTTTGGTGAGAAAAACGTGAAAAACGACAAAGTACTTGATGAAAACTCATATGAAGTTGCTACTGGTTTGGAATATGGTATCAATGATCAACTTAAACTTTCTGCCGGTTACCTGTTTACATATTCTGGTCCTAAAAGTGTTTATCATTCAGACATGAGCTATAGCATGCTTACACACACTGTAGGTTTGGGTGGTGCATACCAGTTTAACGATGCATTTGCGCTCGAACTTGGTTTTCTCAATACTTTTTACATGGAACGTGAATTTGGATACTTCAGCGGCAGTACAATGCTACCATATACAAGTGTAGGAGATAAAACTGCTTGGGTATTATCTTTTGGTTTCAGCTATAGCTTCTTGCAATAGTTTTTTTCCAGAGAAATAATTTCTAATTTAGGCACTTCCCACGGAGTAGGTTACTCTTTGGGAAGTGTTTTATTTTTGTGGGCGTTGATATGAAATATGTATTAGCATCTCTGTTTATTCTTACCTCATTTTTTGCATATCCACAGTATTTACATACCAAAAGATATACAACTGCCGATGGTTTGGCTGGAAATCAGTTGATAAATATATTGACCAACAAAGAGGGGGTTCTATGGGTTGCCTCTGCCAATGGGGTTTCTACATTCGATGGAAAGTATATAGACAATATTAATATCAGGAAATTCAGCGATAAGTTTTTTATCAAGAATATGATAACCGGGAACGATGGCAACATCTGGCTCTTTTATTCTGAAGGATTTGCCCAAGTGGCCATAGACACATTCATAGATTATCCTCATGGCATGGATAATGCAATTGAGAAATATTTGGGCATCAATAGTCATAATTATATTTTTATTGAGCGCAACATACTAGAAGGTAGGGTACTTTTTGCTTTTGGTCGTAAAGAGTATACCCGATTGGCATTGCTTCATGAAAATGATTTCTTTCATGTTTACGATTCTACCATATATACATATATCAAAAAACGGGGGAAAATACAGTTGGTAAACTCTGATAGTAGTGTAAATGTACTATTGAATATGTCTGAAATACATGATTTTGTGCCTGTAGATGAGCAAAAAATAATTCTTACCGATTCTTCCGGAGTCTATCTTTTTACCAAAAACAGTTCTCTCCAATATCTGTGTCCCAAGAGACCATTCGTTTATAATGCTTTTCAAAAATCGATTTATATCAAAGATTTTTCGAAACATGTTTTGCAAATATTCAATCTGATATCAGGAACTCAAAAGCGCTTGTTGATAGAGAATATATATGCCGAGAATATTTGGGACGCTTGCTATACAAAAGATTCGGTGCTTCTTCTGGCCACCGAAAATGGCCTCATTAAGGTCATTTCTGAAGGGATCATTCATTTTGAGAATGATAAAGTTGGTTTTGTTGGCGATATAAGTTCCATTTTACAGAATACAGCAGACAGTACCTGGTGGCTCACATCCACCGGCCCAGGTATTTTGTACCAATTCGATCCCGATTTAGGTAAGGCGACCGAGATTTATAGAAATCATTTGCTTTCAGATTTTACTTTTGGTGCTGAGTATGACCCGCATAACAGACCTACATGGACCTCTGGCAATATGCTGCTTAGAAAAAATGGCAACAATTTTGAGTACAAACAGGTTGCCAGCAAAAGGCTATTGGCAATAAAACCAAATCCAAGCCAAACGGAATTGGCCTATATTGGACGAAATGGGCTAATAATAGAAGACGATATTGGCAATTTTACAAAACACACACTTGGCTGGGGCGCATATGGTGCCACCGATCTGGAACCCGACAATAACGGAGGCTGGTATATAACTAGTAGTGTTGGCCTTTTTCATTTTCAGGATGGGTACTACCAACACATTAATAACGATTTGAAAGCTCAATTTGCAGTGGTATCTGATGCAGTGAATACAATTTGGGTAGGAGGTGAAAAGGGTCTTTCTTACCTTTCAGGAGATTCACTGGTATTGCTCAATTTTCCCGATTTAAATATGGTAGTTACCGATTTATATTTGCTCGACAACAATACCCTTCTGATTGGCTCACTTGATGGGCTCATTATTTTCGACCTTCATCGATTTTATAAAAATAAAGAGTTGATTTATAAAAAATTTGATGACGAGAATGGTTTTTTGCTTGGTGAAGTCGTACAGCGTAGCATACGCCGGGGATTTAACGGTAAATTGTACCTCTCGTGCAAACAACGCGTGGTAGAAATAGATACCAGAATTCTGCAGTTTGATGCTGAACCCCACTCTATAATCAGAAGCGTTGATTATCTCGCCCCAGATAGTCTTTGGCTAGCGATTAAACCGGAGGGCGATGTTTATCGCATTCATGAAGATCGTTTTAGAATTATGTTTTCGTCTGTATCTTTCAAAAATCAGTCTTATATTGAGTATGAATATATGCTCGAAGGATATGATAAAACTTGGATACGTGCAAATGATAGCAGGAAAGCTGTTTATACTAAAATGGAGGACGGAAATTATGTAATGAAAATAAGAACCCGCATAAAAGGGCAACCATGGAACCGACAAATACTAGAAGTAAAAATACAAGTCGACTTACCCATTTTTTATAGTTTGAATTTTTCAATATTAGTTTTATTTATGGTTTTTGGTGTTGTTGTATTGCTGTTGCATCTGCACTATAAGCGCAAAATAAAAATTATACACACGCAATATAAGCAAATAGACACCGAAAATAAACTATTACAAAAAGCCATAAAACCCGAGTTGGATTATCATTTTATATTCAACTTGCTGAGTGGGCTACGCACCGCTGTAAGCTTGCATTATACAGATACGGGTATAGCAATTGCAGAGGGACTTACCCGGATGCTGCGGTATTCGGAGTCAAATGCAAAAGGCATAGCGGTAAACGTGCACGACGAGCTAGCCATGATAAAAGAACACATAAAATTGAAAAAGCAAAGCAGAGGGTACGAATTTTTAAACTTTAGCATCAAAAGTGAAGTTCCTGAGCAAGAAATCATATACATACCCCGATACTTTATATATACGCATATTCAGAATATTTTTAAACATGCTTTTCCCGCACCTAGCAAAGAAAACAGCATAAGCATACGTTTGCGTAAACAAGAACCTTACCTGTATATAAGTATAAAAGATAATGGTATCGGACGTGAAAAGGCTTCATACGCCAAAAGCAGTCTGCAATCTGGAAAAATCGGAATTGCCGCACAACAACTACTTATAGAAAAACTTAGAGAAGCCAATATCCAAAGCACATCACATATACAACTAAGCTTCGATGATGCGGATCATAAGCATGGCTTGCTTGTAGAGATGCTCATACCACTGGTATACAACTACAATATAGGTAATGTTGTAGAGCCAAATTAGATGCATACAATGAGCGTTTAAGTTGCAATACAAAATGCTCAATAAAATTATAAATAAAAGGATACAAAAAATTTGAAAACCGGAATACAGGTGTTATATTTGCAATACTGAAAGTATAGAATCGTGAAAAGCATTTGTATCATTTTTATTAAATCAAAAAATTCTCATCTGACCAATTCCGATAGAGTACTTAAGGACAGTTTATTTACTAATTTCTCATTTACATTCTTATGAACATTTTTGTTACGAACCTTCACTTTAAGGTTCAGAGCGAAGAATTACGCCAGCTTTTTGAAGAGTACGGAACCGTAGATTCAGCAAAAGTAATTATGGATCACGAATCCGGTCGCTCAAAAGGTTATGGCTTTGTTGAAATGCCCGATGATAACGATGCTCAGCGTGCCATTGATGATTTGGACGGAGCCGAAGTAATGGGTAAAGCCATCATCGTAAAAAAAGCCAAACCACGTGAAGAGCGTCCAGCAAGAACCGGCCACAATGGTGGTGGGTTCAATCGCTCAAACAACTCAGATGGGAATCGTCGCAGAGAAAATTTTAATAACAAAAGAAGTTAAAAAATTTTTCGAATAAGTAGAAAAGCGAAGCCGCAAAGCTTCGCTTTTATTTTTTTACCCCCTACATTTATTATATTATACCTCTCAACAAAGGACAATCGTACCACAACTAAATTTTTGAAATAAAAAAAAAGAAATTTTCTTTCAGGAAAAGTGAAAAGTGTTTTGTAGGAATAAATATTAGTTTTATCTTTGCACCACTAAAGTAGATATCGTATTTCATTGATGATGATTTTTTCCTTCCGAGAGAATACTCACTGCTAACAAATCGATACATCACGGCAGTAAATTTTATTAATTATTTCATCACATTTTTTTATGAACATTTTTGTTACCAATCTCCACTACAAAGTTCAAAGCGAAGAATTACGCCAATTATTTGAAGAATATGGCAAAGTTGACTCAGCTAAAGTTATCATGGACCACGAAACAGGTCGCTCTAAAGGTTATGGCTTTGTAGAAATGCCTGACGATAGCAACGCTCAACAAGCTATTGATGAACTCGATGGTGCAGAGATTATGGAAAAAACCATCATCGTTAGTTCAAACGGATTTGACGGAAACCGTCGCAGAGAAAATTTTAGCAACAACCGATAGTAATTAAGATTTTCAGATATACAAAAAGGCTGCCAATTTATGGTAGCCTTTTTTTTTATTGCAACAAACCTACTTGTTAGAATTTGAAAATCTGACACTTAGTGTTTTTGCGTAGTAACTAAGCCGAAAAAATCCTTATACCTATTAACCACACAACTTTTCGTGTCTGCTTTATGTTTCGCACGAAATTTTTGTTTTATATGCGGGCATGTATCAGCAAATGGTACCTCGTTTCAGGAAAATTCTATCAGAATAACAATACTTTTTGTTGCTGCTTCATATACAGTTTTTTACTTCATTGTCTATCAGGGAACATTCCAACCCATATTTCCGCCTTTGTTTTGTATATTATATGTGTTTGTGTACCACAGAACAATAATCGAGAATTCGAACCTCGTACATCCGATGTCAGGCAACATAGCCGTGCATTACATTAAACGGTTGCCTGCTTATGCCAAATACCAAACTTTCATTACATTTGCCTGAAAATACGTGTTGATGACATTCAAAACTTCAGATAAGGCAATTGTTCGCGAATTAACCGAAGTGCTGGCAGCCAAAGGCCTCAGGCACGCTGTAATCTCACCCGGTTCGCGCAATGCACCGCTTATCATCTCGTTTTCACAACATTCCGGAATTCAGACTTATTCCATAGTAGACGAGCGCAGTGCAGCCTATTTTGCCATGGGGCTGGCGCATCGCCTGCAAGAACCAGTCGCCATTATTTGTACCAGCGGTACAGCAGCACTCAACCTGGCTCCTGCTCTTTCCGAAGCTTTTTACCAACAAATACCACTAATAGCCATCACCGCAGATCGTCCGGCAGAATGGATAGACCAAGCCGATGGGCAGGCCATCAGGCAGCAGCATATGTATGCCAATTTTTGTAAGGCATGGTGGCAACTTCCTGTAAGTGATTCTCAGTCTGACATATGGTATGCCAACCGTGTTGCCAATGAGGCTTTCAACTTGTGTATGCATCCGCGTCGTGGACCTGTGCACCTGAATGTGCCCTTGCGTGAGCCACTTTATGGGCAAACCGATGGGGGATATCACAAATTGCGAATTATACAGGAGCAGACTCCTGAGCTTATGCTTACATCTGCTCAGAAATTAAAAGTAAACGATACACTCAAAAATACCCGCAAGGTAATGGTACTTTGTGGAACGCTTTCCCCAAATTTAGCAGAGGGTTTGGCATCAGGATTACTCAAGTTTGCGGCTTTGCCCTCTGTGGTAGTTTTTACCGAATCTACATCTAATTTGTTTCATCCACTATTTCGCACCGGTATCGACCGTATGATAACCTCGCTGAGCCCGCAAGCTGCACAAATGTTGCAACCGGACTTGCTTATAACCGTAGGTACAAATTTGGTGAGCAAACGTATAAAAACCTATTTGAGAGAATTTCCACCTGCTGAGCATTGGCATATCGAAATTGCGGACTCTATTTCGGACACTTTTCAGATGCTTACACACCATTTTGTAGTGGAAATGTCTCATTTTTTTGAGTATGTAAATGCTTTGGATGTGAAAGTAGAAAGTGCTTATGCAGCCGAATGGAATTTGCTGGATACCAATACACTTGAGTTGCACAACAAGCTTATGCCTGATATTCAGTGGTCGGACCTGAAAGTGTTTCATACCTTATTCAAGTCCATTCCTGCAGATGCTAATATTCACCTTGGCAATAGTACACCAGTCCGATATGGACAATTGTTTCATATGCCCGGGCACAATTTCTGTTTTTCTAACAGAGGTACAAGTGGTATAGATGGCTGTGTGAGTACTGCAATCGGATACGCATTTGCGGATGATGCTCCCAATTGGCTCATTATTGGCGATATAAGTTTTATCTACGACTCAAATGCATTGTGGAACAACTATCTGGGCCCAAATCTGAGGGTTGTGATCATAAACAACCAAGGAGGCAGTATCTTCCGATATATTCCAGGTCCGGATACTACGTCGGTGCTCGAAGATTTTTTTGAAACTCCGCATCATGTAAATATTGAACAAATGGTGCAGTCGTATGGATTCGATTGTATCAGTGCCAACAATCAGGATGAATTGAGCGAACAATTGAAACTGATGACAGCGCCACGCGAGAAGCCTTTATTTTTAGTGGTGCACACACCGCGAATGATGAATGCACAAATTCTGAAACATTATTTCAATAAAATAAAACCTACCGTATGACAACACGCAATTGGACTACAATTAAAGAGTATTCGGATATCAGGTTTGAGTATTTTGAGCGTATTGCCAAAATAACCATCAACCGCCCCGAAGTGATGAATGCATTTCGTCCGCAAACTGTAAAAGATATGCTCGATGCATTTGATATATGCCGCGAACGCCAGGATATAGGCGTGGTAATACTAACCGGCGAAGGCAAAAAAGCTTTCTGCTCAGGCGGCGATCAAAATGTAAAAGGCATAGGTGGTTACATCGACGAAAGTGGAGTTCCGCGCCTGAATGTACTCGACTTGCACAAGCGTATACGCTCACTGCCTAAACCTGTAATAGCCATGGTGAATGGATATGCCATTGGCGGAGGACATGTTTTGCACGTAGTGTGCGATATCACTGTGGCTTCAGAAAATGCTAAATTCGGGCAAACAGGTCCAAAAGTGGGCAGTTTCGATGCCGGATTTGGTTCCAGCTACCTAGCCCGCCACGTAGGGCAGAAAAAGGCACGCGAAATATGGTTCCTCAACCTGCAATATACTGCCAAAGAAGCGGAAGATATGGGGATGGTAAATAGGGTAGTACCCCTTGAGCAACTTGAAGATGCTACTATAGAGTGGGCTCTTATCATGCTTAAGCGAAGCCCTATGGCATTGCGTATGATAAAACGTGGTCTGAATGCCGAACTCGATGGCCAGACTGGTATTATGGAAATGGCCGGCGACGCTACGCTCATGTTTTATCTCATGGAAGAAGCACAAGAAGGTAAAAATGCATTTTTGGAGAAAAGGGATCCCGATTTTCAGCAGTTCCCTAAATTTCCTTGATTTGCAAAAACGCTGTTAATCTGATTCAAATAAGAACCCCTTGCAGCTATATATTGCTGTAAGGGGTTTTTGATTTAAACAAAAGATATAGGTCTCCTAGATAGGTTGTACCCCAATTTCGGAAACATGCAAGATTTCGTGTAAATATGTGACTGCAAATAATGGTCGGGTATATTTTCAAATGAAATGTACCATTGTAAAGTATCTCTAGGATTAAAAGTGAATTGTAAATGTATCATAGGATTTATTAATTAATATGTGAACTATTTTCAGGACGAGTCAGAAATGCAATAAGATACTGGCATTCATGCACAGAATACTAATATAATTGAGTTTATACCACAATTATTAGCACTAAAAATATCTCATATAGCCGAAAACTTCGTATGTTTGGCTAAAGAACAAGTTCCTGTCATAGATTTGGTGCAGGCAATCAAAAGCTTGATATACAATGAATAAACTTACAGCAGTTATAATACTGTTTTACTTGCAACTATCGGTTTTTGGGCAGCAAAATGGAATTCCGTTTATTACCAATTTTCCGCCCGATATATATAAAGGAAGTGGGCAAAACTGGGATGTAGTGCAAGACAATAGAGGCGTGATGTATTTTGCGAATAATGAAGGTGTACTCGAATTTGATGGCATTACCTGGCGACTCATTGAAACAGTTTCTCTTGTGCGCTCACTTGCAAGAGACAATAATGGAAGAATTTACGTAGGGATGACTGGCGATTTTGGGTACTTGCAAACCGACAGTTTAGGTAGGTTTCAGTATAAATCGCTCAAAGATAAGATTGCACCACAAGACCAAGATTTTAATGACATCTATAAAATAATTATTTCCGGAAACCGCATTTTCTTTCAGGCCTATGAGAAAATTTTTGTACTTCACAATGAGAAGTTCACTGTAATTAATCCTAATATAAGTTTCCATTTCGCATTTGTAATCAACAATACTTTTTATGTATGGGATGAAGGAAACGGCCTTACAAAATACGAAAATGACAGCTTGCAATTGGTTGCTCAACTCGATCAATTTGCAAAAGAAAGCATCCTTTCCATGTGGCCATATTCACAAAATGAAATACTGATAGCTACAAGCACGCAAGGTGTCTGGATTTATTCGCTGCTCGAGAATAAGTCATACAAACCAAAGGGATTTAGTGTTGTAGATAATTTCCTGACTAAAAATGTATTGTACGGAGGTACCACTATACATAACAACTCTTATGCACTTTGTACCCTATTGGGTGGAATTATTGTTTTTGATAAACTTGGCGCTATTCAGGCTATTTACAATACAGACAATGGATTGCAAGACAATTCGGTAAATTCAGTTTACTCAGACAATAACGATCTCCTGTGGGCTGCTACCGACAATGGAATATCATTGGTGCAAAATAATTTGCCATTCCAGCAATATACCGAGAAGAACAATCTGAAGGGCGTAGCCATAAGTATAAATTACTTTGACAATCATTTGTACGTTGGTACAGGCCAGTATCTGTGCGTACTGAAACCTGATGGTAATTTCGAAGCCATAGCCGGAACCGAAAATCAGAACTGGCAGTTGTATCCTATGCATGGGAAGCTACTTTTGGCACACTTAAACGGATTGTTTGAAATAAAAGGGAATAAAGCATTGCCAATAATATCGAATGCCGAGTTCCTTGACATATGCGAGTATGGCAAGAATTCAAATTATATGTTAGCTGGTTTTAGCAACGGCATCAATGTATTGGAATATACACGAAATACATGGAAGATAAAGAATTACATTTCGGGGTTTACTAAAACTGTATATAAAGTAGTTCATGACAAAAATGATATCATTTGGGCGTATACATTTGGCGACTTATACAGGTTGAAATTTAACGAAACCTCAGATAGTGTAATTTCAGAAATGCATTGTACTTCAGCACAGGGTTTGCCTGGCAACGATGTCTCACCATTTGTACTCAATTCGGGCGAAGTAGTATTTGGAACCGAAAAAGGTGTGTACAGATATCTTCCGGATAGCCAAACCTTTGAAATTCATCCCGATTTTGATATGCTCAGCGGTTTTGTAGTATCATTTCAACAATTAGAAAACAACGACATTTGGTTTCAGGAAGAAACCGGACCTCGTATTTTTGAAACTGGAGTGCTGAAGCATCGCAATGGGAAATATCAACTATTTAAACAAGCTTTTTATAAGTTTACCGACTTTCCTGCTGTAGGCCCATATAGTTTTTGTTTGGGAAACAACAGTGCGGTGTATATAGCCACAGAGAAAGGTATACTCAAGTACAATCCTACATTGAATAGAGATTACAATAAACCTTTTCAAACCTTAATTCGAAATGTTTTTGCAAGCGACAGTTTGCTATACGGTGGTGCACCGCTAGATATTTCAATGCAGGAAAGTGAAGATGGAAGTGTATTGGTTTATAGCCAGAACAATTTGGTGTTTCATTTTGCAGCTCCTTTTTTTGAAGATGCCGAACGGAATAAGTATAGTTATCGTTTGCTTGGATTGGATACTACTTGGTCTGCTTGGGTAAGTGATGTTAAAAAGGAGTACACCCTTTTGTCTGAAGGCGATTACGTTTTTGAGGTGCGTTCAAAAAATCAGTACAGGGTTGTCGGAAGTACCGCATCATATGCATTTCGTATACTTCCGCCCATACACCGCACCTGGTGGGCTTATACTTTGTATGTATTGGCTTTTATTGCTTTCGGATTTGTAATTTTAAAAATATATACCAAACGTCTCGTAGCTCAAAAGCAACATTTAGAACAAATTGTAAAGGAACGAACCCATGAAATAATAGAGAAGAACGAAGAACTGCAGCAACAAAAAGAAGAAATCATACAGACACTGGAAGTAGTGAACCAGCAAAAAGAAGAATTGATAGTGACACTGGAAGTAGTAAATCAGCAAAAAGAAGAAATACTGGTTACGCTTGAAGTTGTAAACCAACAGAAACAAGAAATTGAAAAGTCGCACAAACACATAACCGAAAGTATAAATTATGCCAGTTTGATACAAACCGCAGTATTGCCTAATAAGGAGTGGATTGATATGATACTGCCTCAGCATTTCATTATATTTAAACCCCGTGATATTGTAAGTGGAGATTTTTATTTCATTAAACAAATCAAAAATACAACCCTGATAGCTGCTGCCGACTGCACAGGCCATGGAGTGCCTGGTGCTTTTATGAGTATGCTGGGCATTGCCATACTGAATGAATTGGTTCTAAAGCCGGAAATTATAACTGCTTCGCATTTGCTTAACGAGTTGCGTCAACAAATCAAGTCTTCACTCCACAATTCTGGCCGGGAAAACGATAGACAAGACGGAATGGATATTGCCATTTGTGCAATAAATATAGAAACCAAGGAAATGAGTTACGCTGGAGCTTATAATCCGTGTTGGATATTTCGAAATTCCGAAACTAATAATCCAATTGAATTGTCTGCAAACAGACAACCGGTGGGTGTTTATGTAAATGAAATTCCATTTACCGAGCATAAGTTTCAATTGCTGAAGGACGATGTTTTGTATTTGTTTTCAGATGGGTTCCATTCTCAATTTGGCGGGATGAAAGACAGGCCTCTGAAAACAAAATATTTTAGAGAGATGCTATCCGAAATTTTCACCTTGCCTATAAACGATCAAAAGCAACTGCTCGAAAATAAATTTGATGAATGGAAAAGCAGTTATAAGCAAACCGATGACGTGCTGGTGATAGGCATTAAAATTGCCTAGGCAATGCCTGCAAGCGTTGCTAAGTATATGAATGATTCGAGCGGTCTTCTCATGTAAGAACAAAATTTTTGAACCAATCACTTACTCGCTTCTCTCTGAATGCTGTCTGAAAAACATGAAGCATGTATGCTGTAAGCCAATTCAAATAATCTTTCAGTTTGCATATTGTTTTTCATGCAAGTATGTTTATTTTTATGCAACCCACACCTTTATAAAGAACCCAAAAGCCCGAGTATGGATAAAAATGTAGATGACCTTTCGTGGTTATGGCAGAAAAAAATGGTCAAAAAAGCTGCAATTGGTTCTATTGCCTGTGCATTGCTTGTTTTTATGGTCACTTCGCCTTGGGTAATAGAACCACTTCGCGAATCGGAAGCAATAGTTTATGTGCCACTTACAATTTTATCACAGCAGTTGAACCAACACGGAATCGGATTTGCAAGCGACCGGGAGATCGATTGGTATATTCAGATTCTCAAATCGAACCAATTGGCCGATAGCCTGATTGAAAGGTATGATCTCGCACACTATTTTAAAATTGATAGTTCTGATGTTGATGCAAAAAATCAGGTGTATCGAAAAATAGAATCGCGAATAGCAATTGATAAAACACGGTATGGTTCGGTTTCAATTAGGGTACGCGACAATGATGCAACACGCGCTGCTGATATTGCCAATGATATAGTTGTGCTTGGTGAATTGATTAAAAAAGAATTGCTCTTCCCAAACCGGCAGGAATCCATGCGATATGCCAGCAGTCTTTACAAACAAAAATCTATTGAGGTATCGAACCTCGAAAAGTCATTGGATTCGTTGATGGAAACCCCTCGCGGAATAAAAAAAGACTATCTGTACGAAAAAATGCTAACGCTGCTCAATTTGGAGCTTCAGGAACTAACTTCCCGAAAAGGATTATATGAACTCGAACAAAAGAATTTCGACACCCCGCTTCCGGCAGCATATGTTATTTCTTCGGCAGTTCCCGAATCTCAAGCAATCTGGCCTAAGCGTGGTCTCTTGATGGGAGCTGGTGCAGCTATCTATCTACTATTGCTTTTGGTATTTGAAATAATTCGACGTGACAACAGAAAAACTATATAACAAATCCTTTGAAATCATCTTTTTAAGCTTGACCCCAGTCATTGTGGCCATCACCATTTTATATACTCAAAAATCATTTTTCATTACCGTATTTGCGGGTATGCTTTTTCTCACACTCATTTCATGGATAATTTCTCGGCTTCATTTACACCATTATTTTTTCTTGATTCTTGCTTTTCTCTTGCCGTTTTCATTTGAATTTTCTATTACCGACTCCGTGAAAATATTCATACCCGGCGAGCCAATGCTTGCCATTGCAATTTTTGTGTTGGGTTGGGATATGCTAAGAAAACCATCACTTATGCGTGAGCTATTCAATGGTGAAAGCAAATGGATAATTCCATTTCTAATAAGTTTTTTAGTTTCACTTGCTTTTTCATCCATCATGTTGGTCTCTGCAAAATATACGATTATTAACCTGAGCTATATGTTGGTGTTTTTTCTTTGGTTCAAATTGCTTTTCAAGAATAGACCTGAATTTTTCCCCACACTTATTTTGGTGTTTTCTATTTCACACTTATTGATTATAGCGTTTTCGGTTTACCAGTTTTCGCAGTTTAATTGGAATCCGGTAACTGTGAAAGGCATATTTCGTCCATTTTATAAAGATCACACCATATTTGGAGCTGCTAGTGCCTTACTTAGTGCGTTTTGGTTATTATTTGCCACAAAAGCAAACACAGCAAAACTTAAATTACTTTTTATGGCATTCGGAATTGTTTTCTTGGGTGGTGTCATTCTCAGCTTTAGCAGGGCTGCTTTTTTGAGTGTTGTATTTTTCGTTTTTGTATACATTGCGATTAAAGTCCGTGTCAGGGTAAAACACATCACAGTTGCTATTTTACTGGGAATATTGTTCATAGGGTTTTACCAGAATAAACTGATTCAATGGGTATATTCAAACAAGAATATTTCTCACGATTCTAACTCAAATTATATAGATCGAATTGAATCTTCAGCAAATATTACAACCGATATCTCGAATGTGGAAAGGCTTAACCGCTGGTATTCTGGTGTTGAAATGGCTAAGGAAAAGCCATTTACAGGATTTGGCCCCGGAACTTACCAATTTGAATACATTCCATATCAGCATCCAAAATTGATGAACAGGCTCACAGTCAAAAATCATTGGCATATTCCCGAAAATTCGGGCGGAACAGCGCATTCTGAATACGTGTTGGCGTTGAGCGAAATGGGGATTTTCGGATTTGTAGCGCTACTTTTGCTGTTTGGCCGTTGGTTTTGGATTGCTTTCGAAAAAGTAGGTATTCATCCGCAACGAAAAAACATTCTCATTGCTTTTGCAGTCTTGTCCACCTATTTGTTTCATGCAACTTTTAACAATTTTCTGAATACCGATAAATTGGCTTTCCTTTTTTGGGGGTTTGCCGCTTGGTTGGCGGCCAATTACGAATTGAAGTTAAACACATGAAAATATGATGAACTCGAAATATTATACAGAAGTAGGGAACTATTACGATAACGATGCATCCGATTTTGATTCGCGATACTGGAGTAACCCGGTTTTGCAGCAAATAAGGCAAGCTTTTCGCGAAGAAGTGAAGCGATTTGACAGTACCGCCATACTCGAAATTGGTTGCGGCACAGGATTGGATTTGGTCCATTTTTCTAACATTTTCCCTGAAAAACAAATTTTTGGAATCGATATTTCCGGGGAAATGGTGCGCATAAGTGAGTCGCGAATAGAGAAGAACAAAAGCACGAATATCATTGTTCGCAAAGGCAGTGTTGAGAATTTGGAAGCGCTATTTCCCAATCAGCAATTCGATTTAATATATGTATTTTTTGGGGCACTCAATACTGTCGAAAACCTGAACGAAGTATCGCAAATATTGAAAAAATTGCTTAATCCCAACGGCGTGATGGTGCTTACTTTTGTAAATAAATGGTACCTCGCCGGCATGTTTATTGAATTCATCCGTTTCAGGTTTGCAAGGGCATTCGGAAGGATTAAGCCGGTTTGGGGTGGCTATTCACCTACAAAATTTCTTCCCAGCCATTGTTATTCTCCTGCACAAATAAAGCGCACCTTCCATGAGTTTTCAGTGGTTCAGAAAAAAGGATTCAGCATTGTTCATCCGGCTTGGTATTATACCGGTATCAATTCCAACCTGGGTAAGCTGCGCAAATACCTTTGGAAGATTGACCTTCTTTTGAACAAAACCTTTCTGTGGCGTTTTGGTGAATACACCTTATTTGTTTTCAAAAAATGAAATTGCGTGTTGGATTATACTTGCTGCATCCTGATAACAATTTGAATCAGTGGTGCTAAGCTCAGGATAGTTTGTTGTCAATGGTATCGACGAAGTGAGAGCTTCCAATACCGTTTTACCATACCGCTTTTTTAGTTGCGAAATCGGTATTTGTTCCACCTCAGTATCTAAGTGCTTTGCAATCAATTCTGAAAAATCTTTTTGACTGATGGGCAGGCCAGAAAATATATTCAGATTTTGATTTTTTTGTCCTTTCAAGGCCAGATCAACTATCTGAGTCGCGCAATCATCCAGGTGAATCAACGACATCAATTGATTACCATCACCATACAATGGAATTTTCCCGGTGCGAACGAATGGATCCCGGTAAAAAGTCCGAAACCACGAATCCGGTCCCAGAATCCAACCCGGACGTGCGAAACGAATATCGAGCAGTCCGGAGCGTTGGGCTTTTAAACAAGGCTCTTCTGCCCGATAATAATACCGTGCATAAGAAGTGGGATTTAGTGCCGAATTTTCATTGGCTGTTGATTTGTTTGTCTGATTTCCATACATCAGTGAGCCTGAAACATATACTATTACCGCCGAAGTATTTTGTTTCAATAAAAACTGAATAAGCCGCTGATTTGCCTTTTCGCCCTTTCTTGATGAAATGCTGCGGCTGATAGCATTGCCTCCACCCAAACGCGCCAAATGAAAAATAATATCCGGAGGATATTTCTCCATCCATGCCAAATCAAAATTTTCAAGACTGCCGGTGTAAATAGAAAATGGTTCAAGAAATTTGTACGGTATCTTGTTGTGCACAAGCAAATGCAGCAGGTAATTTTCTGAGCTGGAAAGGCGCTTCACAAGGGCTTTACCTATAAAACCTGTGCCTCCAAGTATCCAAATATTTTTTTTTCGCTCTGTCATTTATTGTTCCGATTCATTTTCGTGTAAACGGTTCAACCTAAAACCTGTAGATTGTTCAAATTCTTGTATTTTAATTAAATACTGGCTCAGCACTTTTTCCTGAAAGGCACTGGGATGATGTTTTGAAACATCTTTTTGCGAGCGAAAGTTGAGTTCAAATCTTTTTTTACCAAAGTGACTGAATTTTCTTTTCCAGAAACTTGTAAATACTGAAAAACTCAATCGATCAAGCATCGTCCCAAATCTGTTGTTTAAAAAAAACTCAAGCAACTTCTTTGATGAACGGGGGTGAGCATCAAAATCGTTTTGGCGAAGTTTGAAATTTGGAAACTCAGCACGTATCCAGCTATTTTTGCTCATAAAAAGTTCATATACAGAATAATTGTACATCGGGAGTAAAAATGCAACTTCGGTTGATGTAAATATATTTTTGTCGGGAATTTCCAGATTATTGGAATCAATAAAATAATTCAAACAAAAGTTCCGGTAGGAATTACCCAATATCAACTTTTTGTAAACCGTCAGCAACGTCCTGCATACCCAAAGTTTTCCGGGTTCGGTTATAATAAAAAAATCGATATCGCTATCCGGTTTCATCACATGCTTTGAAAGACTGCCTGAAATAAAGACTGCGCGTACAAATGGGAATTTAGCTGCTATGGAAGCATATTTTCGGGCATCATTCATCCGCATGTCAGCCAGTTTATTGGCCTCGAGACGATGCTCAATTTTAGAACCCGACTCACCAATATAATATAATCCGGAATGGGATTTGATTAGATTCTCAGCTTTCAATTCCTCCAATACCTGATATCCTTTTTTGAAATCTATATCTTGATAATCACAATATTGAAATATCTCTTCAGCATATAGTGGATGGGAAAAAATATCAAAATAAAGTAGCCTTCGAATGAACGATTTTGCCATATCTAAGTTTTCCGAAAGTACTTCGTGCATAACTTTATAGTTCTTATTTTAAAAAGAATTCAGTTCAACTTTTTAACGCCAAATACATTTCAATTTACAAAATGATTTAGGAAAAATCTATTGATTACCGTACAGATTCAGTTTTCATGTATGGTAGTTTGTATGACCAGAATTGTATATATGAGCATCGAAACCAAAAGTAATAAATAATATGGACATGTGGGGGCTAAGAATTTCTGCAATAAAAACAGATATAGATGGCCTACTTATTGAAAAAATATTGAATTTTACTAAAACATACAATCACTTACAAAATGTACAATTTTTCATACTTCAAGGCTAAAGACAAGAAAACCATATTGGATTTTATAGAAGAAAATCCATTTGCTTTTATGAGTGGCAGCTTTTTGACAGGCATACCCGTGGCAACTCAGATACCCGTTTTGCTCGTGGAGCGCAATGGCGAACTGTATTTGCAAGGGCACATCATGCGAAACACAGATCACTTTAAGGCTTTTGCGGAAAATCCAAATGCATTGCTGGTATTTACCGGGCCAAGTTGCTATGTAAGTGCTTCGTGGTATAGCAATCCGCAAAGTGGGTCGACCTGGAATTATATGAGTGTGCATATTGCCGGAAAGGTGACATTCATGTCTGACGAAGAGTTGATACAGTTTATGAGGAAACTGACCTTAACATTTGAAAAAGGCAACACACAATCGCTTACATACTACGACAATCTTCCGGACCATTACGTAAGCAAGCTTATGCCTGCCATTGCTGGTTTTGAGATAAAAGCTGAGAAAATTGAAAATGTATTTAAACTCAGCCAGAACAGAGATGAAAAAAGCTACCTCAATATCATTTCAAAACTCGAAGCGCTAGGTGGAAACAGCGCACACATTGCAGCAGAAATGAAAAAACGAAAAACTGAACTATTTCCGGTTGGTGGCGATTGGGACGCTTCGAAATTTGATTCGTGAGAATTACAATACAACCACCCCCCTGCAGATTTGATTGAGACAATACTGAATTGCAGATAAGCAACATAGTAGCGATAATCAAAAAATGGAATTACTGAATGATACATGCACAAATGCTATACTACTGTCAGGTGGTTGGCACAAAACGATTTTACAATATAATAATAGCTAAACAGAGATGCCACTAACTCCTTTTCCAACCATAAAAACCGAAAGACTTTTGCTTCGTCAGTTTGTTGATAGCGACCTACAGAACGTATTTAAAGGATTATCTGAACCTGACATTATTAAATACTATGGTGTAAGCTATGATTCTTTAGAAGAGACAAAATTACAAATGAAATTTTTTGCAGATTTAGAGAAAGATGAGACAGGCGTTTGGTGGGCAGTTTGTTCATCAAACAACAATATATTTTATGGCGCAGGCGGACTCAACAGCCTCAGCAAAGTGCATAAAAAGGCTGAAATAGGATTTTGGTTGCTCAAAGATTTTTGGGGAAAGGGAATCATGTTTGAAACATTACCTATCATTTGTAATTATGGTTTTGATAGTTTAGGCCTACACAGAATAGAAGGGCTTGTTGAAACAGAAAATGCTAATTGTAAAAAAGCAATGCATAAACTCAACTTCAAACACGAGGGGACAATGAAGGACTGTGAAATCAAGAATGGGAAATATATAAGTTTGGATATTTATGCAATGTTTAAAAACGAATAACCTCAGACAACACGTTCCGTACCGCCAAAAACCTCCAATCACAGCATATCCGCCTCCCCATAAAAATCAAGGAATGAGGCTCACGCGAATGCTGATACCAAATTTGGCATTGGTGGTTTTGTAGGCGAGAGCTTTGCGTGGGTCGGTGATGGCATGGTCGTAAAACACCTTAAGCGTAAAGCGGCTTGTAAGCATATAATCTGCCGAAGTTTTGAACGAAATACTTTTCATTCCGGCAAACAGCTCAAATATATTTTCCTCTATCTTGCGGTAAACCGTCATATCATCGCGAAACGAGAAATCTGCACGCAGGTTGAGGTCGCTTTTGAAATTTCGTCGGTTTCCGCCAATGTTCATCGATATGGGCAATTCCGATATCCGGTATCCGGCACCCACTATGTATTCATTCCTGTAGGTTTCCTCAAGTTGGTTGTTGGCAAATGAAAGGCTGAGCATGCGTGACTTGCGAAACTCTATTCGTGTAGTAAGGCTGTTTTTCCAGGTCATATCAAAACTGATAAGCGGACTAAAGCTTTCTTCAATGCTAATGGCACCTACCTCATTTTCAGGAATAAAGAAGTCCGATTTTGGGTCACGAATTGTGCTAAAACCAGTTTCTTCAAACTCTTCGAACGAGAACATGGGGTTCGACGTAAATGCATTTACGTTGTACGATGATTTGTAGGCATGGCGAATGGTGAAATTTTTGAAATATTCCTTGAAAAACGGATACACCATCAGTCCATCGTAAGTAACATTCCAGTTGAGCGCCGGAAGTTGCGGGAAAGTACCTGTGTTTATTTTACTCTCAGACTTGTTGGCATATGCAGCCAGAAATGCAGGTATGAGCACTTCTTGCGACAAAGAGCTATATCCGTTGGGGTATCCATCGCCACGCGGTATGCCTGTGGTAGGATCAACGTTTGGTATATTCGGATTGTATATGCCACGGCTGGCATCTGCACGTTTATTGGCCAGTTTCCATGCTGCGGCTATGCGGTAACTCATGAAATTGTCGTATGCTTTTGATGAAAACGATGTAGCATCTATCCCCCAGAAAGCTGTACCAAGCATATTGTAACTCATTTTGAAATTTCCGCCTACTTGTTTTCCTTCGCCACTAAAATTGCCGAATTCATCGGCCACCCAGTATTCACTTACCGATTGGCTAAGGTTGCGCTCAGCAGTAATATCTATTTTGAAGCCGGGCAAAGGCTCTACAGTAGCTCTTATGTTGAGGTTGGTAGTTTGTGTAAACATAGCGGCAGCATTGAGCAGAGAGTCTTTGGTGAGCCATCCGTTGGTACCTGCACTCATCGGGAAATTTTGATCTTGCACTCCCAGTATATAATTGAATCCCGGGGCATAAAGTGCATTGAACGAACTCATTCCGACCAATTTCACTCCCGGAAGATAACCCGGAATCTGGCTCGATTCGGTAACTGTATATGTAGCCGTTACCGATTGCACTCCCATGAGGGCAAACACCATATGGTCGGTTATTTCTTGGGTGATATCCATTTTTTTAGGTTTCCTGCCCGATATTTCAATACGCACGTTCTCTGCGTCGTTGTCTAGTTTGTAGCGTATTTTATTTTTACTGCTTACCAAAAGGGTTCCTTTTAGTATTCTTCCTGCAGAGTCATATGCCTTCACCGAAACATCTTCGGTAGCCAGATTATGCTCAATGTTTCTATAAGTATTAGCGGTAAACGAGAGATTGTTCAGCTCAAAACTAACAGGTTCAGAGTCTTGATTGTTTTTTCTGCCACTCTTTTTCTGTTGTATACGCTGGTTTACTTGTTGTAGGTATTTTATTTTATTATAAATAGTCTGGAAGTTGAGGTTTGTGGTGAGTTGCTTATTGTTTCCGTTTCTGATGGTGTTTCCCAGAATAATGGAATCGGCCAGACGTGGGCTTACATCCCATTGGTAAGTGGAACCATATCGGGCACTCATATTTACCCAATCCAACCCCGGAAGTTTGTTTATAGGAACGGTGTACGTGAGGTTTATTTTGTGATCGTAATGTGTAACCCGGCCAAAATCTTTCACGTTCTGCCAAATGGTATCGCGTTTTTCTTCGTAGTCGTTGTCATCGCGGCTTATGCGACCGTCAGGCTCATCTATTCGGGCGTTTACAATTGAGGCAAAATCCAGTTTCAGGTTTCTCGATAAATCATATTTCACATCATATACCCTGTTCCACAGAAAGTCTTTTTTGTAATTGGGCAGAATGAGAATATCTGGGTTGCTTATGTTTCGGTTTTGCAGCTCGGAGTAGTTTCTGGCCATTTCAGTGCGGAAAGCTATCAAAGTAGGTGCATAGAAGAAATTAAATTCACGTAGAATTTTGAAATAACTGGAATTGAAAGCCTTTACATTTTTGAAAGGCGTAACGGCCAGCGGCCTGTTGTTGAAAGTATAATTTATACCACCATTGAAGGTCTTTTGGGTATGAAAAGTAGTATTTATGTTTCGGTTGAAGAGTTCAGTATATGCATAGTTGAGCGACCAGTTGCCCACATCGTAGAAATGGGGTTCTGGCGACATTGCATTTACTTTTACGTTGGTAAAGTTGATGCTTCGCCTCCGGGTATAGTCTTGTACAATAAATCGGATAGAGTCGCGAGTATGTGCATCGGGGGCATTTTTGAGCGATGCCTCCAGTTCTATATCGGGGTCGAGCGGATTGTAAAGCGGATTCTTGAACGATTCGGAATAGCCCACATACATAGGTATACGCAGTCCTATTCTTTGTGGGAAAAACTTACCCAGTTCCAGGTTGGCAGATAGATCGTATTGGTGAATATCCTCTTTCAGACGTTCGTTTATTTTCTTTTCGAGGCTACCAAAACCGGCTCTTTGGGTACTTCCTGCAAGAGTAAGTGTACCAAAATCGGCCATTTGCGCAGCTACACGTCCGGTGGCTGCCCATCCGCCATCTTCTCTGAAATCGGTAAGCCTGAGCTCGTTGAGCCAAATTTCTGCGCTCTTGGCTTGCCCATCGTCATCGTTTCGGTTGGTTGCTTGCTTGGGGTTGCGTATACCCAGCATGATGGTGCGTATGTTGCTCAGGTTGGGGTTACCCATTACCCGAATGATTACATTTCCCGAATAAAAAGTATACGGGGCTGTGAGTCTGGTAGTACTTCCACGCCTGCGCATATCATCGTTGCGGGCTTGCTTTGCTTGTTGCAAAAGTTCGAAAACAATGTTCAACTGATTTTCAGCAGGCCAAACTTCAAATTGGTCGGTAGCTACTGCACCATTGTAAAATCCTGGTTTTGTAACTTTTACCGGAATTTCATATTCGTAGTAGTTTTGTTGGTAGTCGGCTCCAAGTCTTATGAATACGCTCACATCGCCATCTTTGAGCATTGCCTGGTTTATGGCCTCAGCATGCACTTCCATGCGCAGCCTTTCATATTGCCTCACGTCCAGATTCACATTCCGGTAGGCAGCACGAGCCTCGCCATCGCTTAGGTCGAATACCTTGAATACCAAAGATTGCTCATTTACTAGCCTGAGTAGCGGATTGGTCGGGTCTTCTTCGCGTCGTATGCCGGGGGGAAGAATGTAGTTTACCGGGGTGCGTTTTCCATTTTCTTCCACATTCACTGCCGAAATTTCGAAATTGCTCTCGCGCATCATGTCGCCCGACAGAACCTCAGTACCTGAAGTAATGTCTGCATTGTATTTGCGCCACTCACCACGCACCAAATCGAGTCTGGCAAAGCGCAGTACTACCGGCTCGTCAAAGTTGCGCAGAAACATCCTGATGAATCGGATAGATCTGAAATCTTCGATATTTCCTACAACCTTTTCTGGTTCATATATGGGTATCTTGAATTGGTACCAGCGCACAGTGGATACTTTTTTGTTTTTCCGTTCGCGGGTGTCTTCTATCATATCGGTGATGTAGTTTTTACCCACCACCATATCTTCAGGCCTGAGGCTAAGTTTATACTGAAAATAAGATTCGGTTTCGCTCAGCGTATTGTCGGTATTTATATCTTCCACATCGGGTACCAGGGTACCGCTAGTAGGGTAATCCTCAGGCGACTGGTCGGCAGTTGGGCTGTTGCCTTCCATGCCATTGTAGTTTTTGTATCGGTCGAGTATGCTTAGCTTCAGATTATCATAGTCTGAGCCTCTGAAATAATGGTAGTTATCGCCAGATGGGTCTAAGGTGTTTATTTCGTAGGCTTTTGATGAGGTTCCATAGCGTGTGGCAATACTATCGAGGTAATTTTTGAAAAATGTGGCTTCTTCTTCGTCGTTGAGTCCATCGAGCCCTATATCCTGGTATTGTCTCGATTGTGGATTGTTATCGAAAGCATTGATGAGCGACTGACCTACCGGAACGCGTCCCCATGCGGTTGTGTCTACTTTTTCTATCTGGTCGTCTGCAGGCAAACCATTTTCGAACGATTTACGAGAATCGCGCAGTATATCTTCCGAAATATTGCCAAGATTGAAGTACAAATCGCCCCCTGTGTGTGCCGAATCGTATGCGAAAGGATCCATCATCCAGAATTCGATATACTCAATGTTGGCAGCTTCAAAATCGTTGGTTTGTATGCGGCGGGTTATTCCGGCCCAGCGGGTATTTGGCTGGTTGAGCAATCCATCGGCATTTATACCGTATGAATAGGACGAAAGGCTGGGGCCATCGAAGTTGTAAGGGCCTTTTTCTTCGGGGTAAAAAGCCAGATTGAGTATAGAAAGTGGCGTAGGGTATCCGTTAAGGCTTTCTTTATACGGAAATATTTCTTTTTCATACACCTCGCGCACCAGGTGATTCGATTGTTGGTCGGGGTCTGAACGCAAGTGCCCGGGAGTAGCATCGGTATTTCTAAGCAAATCATTCAGGATACTATACCACGATATTTTTGCACGGTTGTATCCGCTAGCCAGGTTGTTGTTGAGGTTTCCTTCGGGAAACATGAAGGGTTGACCTTGCGGAATACTTGCCAGCGACCATGAGTTGGGACTCTTGAGATCAATGGTAGTTTTGCTGCCTTCAAAATCGTCGATATACGAAACACCGTTCTGTTCAATAGCATCTGAGTGCCCGGGTATCAGATGAGCAAACTCACCTGTGAAACTGATGGTAGATTTTTCTTTGGTTTCTATGAAGGGAATAAAATCGACCATTCGGGTCAGGAAATCGGCCTCTGTGCTGTACGATGCATCCAAACCCCAGATTGTGTTAGATATGGGTTCATCGCCAATATTTACTTTGTTGGTAAAAGGTTTTTCGCTCAGGTGCATCAGAGTAGCACCGAGGGTGATATTTTCGCGTGGACGGTAGTCGAAATGGGTACCCAACAGAGTTTTTGTCTGAAAATTGAAAAGTTCGTTGCTTTCTAGCGAAATGCTTATAGGCGTGCCCGATTCGAGCAGTCCCTGGTTGAGTATGGTTACGCGCCCGAGGGTGTAGTCTACCAAGTAGTCGTTCCCCTCCACCAGTTTTGCCCCACCTGCGGTTACTTTTACAGCACCTTGGGGTATGTTCATGGCATTGAGGGCTATTTCTGAGCCACTTGCACTTTGGTAACTGCCTTTGAGCAAGTATTTATTTTTCTCGGCTATTTGCTTGGCCTTACTTTGGGTAGAATCATACAATTCCTGAAAAGTATATTTTTCGGCCAAATCGGTATCTGTAATCTTGTCTCCCAGATAATCGCCAAAAGGATTGAGCTGAGGGAAGAAAATGCGGCCATTGGAGGAATTGATGGTGGTTTTTTCCATAAAATCGAAATACCCATCGCTTCCGGGGTCAAGCTGTGAGTTCAGCCTGTCGAGATTAAGTACTTGAAGCAGAATTTTATTCTTTAAATTTCCTTCGGGCAGGTAATTGATGGCAGTACCTGTATTGTCGTTCTGGTAATAAACTTCTAGTTTGAAATTTTCGGGGCTTATCTGGTATGCACCTATGGCGTATACGTTTTTCATCATGAGCTCCCAGGTAGGCATTTTGGGTGAAAGTGCTGTCCCTTTGAGCAATTTAACAATCAGAGTCTCAGGCGCTTTCACACCACTTATCGAAAGTTCACCTATGGTATAGTTTTGGCCATTCATAGTGTATTCATAAGCCACAGCAAGTACTTCATCTGCATTGAGGGCAGCATTGAGCGATATATATCCAAGTTTTGCATTGAAAGAATATTCAGAAGAAAGAAGCAAACGTGCGTTTTCAATTTTTTCGTAATCCCTTCCTACATCAAACTGACCTGCAACGCCTTGCAAAGTGGTGGTAACCTGGTTTATATCTCTTACACCGGCGTAGGTCTCGCTCAGCAGTTGGTACAAGTTGTTCACTCCGTTGGCCGGATATGGGGCACCAGAGCTTGGTGTCACCAGGCCTGATGCAATATTGCCTGCAGCCTCGCCAAGGTCGTGGGCTGCTATCAGGTTACGGGAGTTGTCAAAGTTTCCTGTTTTATTGGTTACCCACACCTCTATACGGGTGATGGTAATGCCAGAGTTGATAACAGGCAGATTGGCAAGCGACCGTTCATAGTTTTCTTTGAAATAATGAGAAACGAAAAAATGTCGGTTGGCTTCGTAGTCGGCAGCACTTATTTCATAATCACGCACTTGCGCGCCACCTTTTACTTCTATGGTTTGCGACTTACCTTCTTGGCGCGATATGACACTCGAAACGTAAAGGTTTCCAAATTTCAGATCGGTTTTTATGCCAAATAAACTGTGGCTGCCTGGTATGAGCGTACCGTTCAGGGGAAACGAGACATCGCCCGCTTCTATGTTTTGTATTATTTCGTCTTCTTTGCCGGTGTATCCGAGTTTTGTTTTGTTTTCAAATTCGAACGAAGCCTCGGTGTTGTAGTTGATACCAACTTTGAGTTTATCGCCTATCTGGCCGGTTACGCCAAGCTGTATTTTTTCGTCGAACTCAAAATTGTAATCTTTTTGAATATCAACAGGAAGCGAAGGGTCGCCGCTGTTGGTGTAATTGAGTCCGAAGATTATTTCAGCAGAGCCGGTTGGTTTTATGTCTATTGTATTTGTGCCAAAAACTTTATCAAAACCATCAATACCTACATTGAGCTGGGGATTTAGCAAGTTGCTAAAAGGATCGCCGGATGTGCCGGTATGCAGGTTGCGTGCATGTTGGTTCCAGTATGTGTACATCGACTGGTCGAAGCGGTATTTTTTGTAATCGTCTGCCGAAAGTATGATGGGATCTGCATTTTCAAAACCACCCACTTCCTGTCGTATTTCATAATCACCGGTTACCGGGTTATACTCTTCCTTTATGATTACGTTAGAAGGGTTTTTGAGGAAAAGAGGAGACCTTTTTTCTTTCTGCAGATACATTTTCTGGGAATTTCCGCTAATAGGGAAGCGCAATGTATCGCCTTTTATGGTATCGGTAGGCTGAGGAATGTAGTATGAAACTACATTTTGTATCGTTGATTGGCGGGCATTGGTATAAAAAACAATCCCCATGAGGATGCTGAAGGTTCCTGTAAAAAATATACTTCTAAAAAAACTTTTCAAAACCTATGTTTTTGAGATATGGTTAAACAAACGTTTTTAAATAGAACAAATCATATACGAAATACTATGCACATTGATTGGCAATGTATATACGGATAGAATTTTATGTTCTGAATAATTGAAATACTTGCCGCCAATATAACCCAAATGCTACTCAATCAGAGTATTGTAAAGGCTTTAGGCGCAAATCGTTCGTAAATTTACATCATTGGCATGTATTTTTATTCTAAAAACAAATGTATAAGAAAGAAAAGTTTTTTTAAGGAAATGAAATAAATATAATGAATAAACGGAATTAAAGGGCTTTCAGTGCTTTTTTTATCAAGTTTTCTATTGATAATGATGGTTCTGTGCTTAAGAGTTTATCAATCGTTTTTTCTACTTCGGGTTTTGCAAAACCTAGCATGATAAGGGCGCTTATGGCCTCAGATCTTCCGGTGCTTACCATCGGCATAGATAATGAAGAGGCACCGTCTGTTTTGCTTATTTTGTCTTTGAGTTCAATTATCACTCGCTGGGCGGTTTTGAGGCCTATTCCTTTTATGGTTTTTAGCAACGAAATATTATCCGTAAATATGGCTTGCCTGAGCTCAGCGGGGCTAAGCGATGAAAGCATCATGCGTGCAGTATTGGCGCCTATGCCATTTACGCCGATCAGTAGTTTGAACATATCTCGCTCATCGGCAGTTTTGAAACCGAATAATATATGGGCATCTTCCCTTATTATCTGGTAGAGCAGCAACTTATCGGCTTGGCCTTGTTTGAGAGCTGTGTATGTAAAAAGCGAAATTTGTATCTGGTATCCTATGCCATGGTTGTCCAATATGGCCAATGTAGGGCTCAGATATTCAATATTTCCTGAAATATATTCGTACATAAATGTTTAAAGTTGGCTGGTTATCTGGCCTTTATTTGAGGCTGAAAGCGGTTTTTATAATCTGGGAAACAGGAAGTACAGCTTGTCTGCTGCTTTGTGTAATATAAAACAGGTACTCAATGTTTTTATTGTGGCTTACCGGAGCAAAGGTGATGCCCTCCACTGTAAACAAAAATGCATTGAGCTCACCAATGATGCGGGTGAGTATTTTTTCGTGCAGTGGCGGATTGTTCACTATTCCGCCTTTGAACTTTACTTTTGTTCCTACTTCGAACTGGGGTTTTATGAGCAGAACCATATAGCCTTGTGGGCTGAGCAACTTGCTAAGTACCGGAATAATGTGGCTTAGCGACATAAACGAAACGTCCGCTACTATGGCGTCGAAAGGCGGAATTTGCAGATCTTCGAGGCTGAATTTGCGGATATCAGTATTCTCGAGCCAGCTCACTTTGGGGTGATCCTTGTGCAGCGTTGTAATGCAGGCAGCAGTCGGTAAAACCACCGGTAGAAGCACCCACATCGAGTACCCTTTTATTTTCGAACGAAATATGTAGGTCTTCAATGGCTTTTTGGAGTTTCTGTCCTCCGGCGCTTACAAAAATATTTGCCTGCTTTTCAATTTCTAAAGTATCTGCGTCTTTTACTTCAGTATTGGCTTTGCCTGCTATATTGCCATTTACCCGAACCAGACCTGCTTTTATCGCTTCGGTAGCCCTGGTGCGCGATTCGCACATTCCCAATTCAACAAGTCTGGTATCGAGTCTCATGTTTTTTTTTAAAGATTAAATTTTTTAGAATAATACGAATTTAACACCAAAGTTGGCACCTATACTGCTATAGGGCAAGGTGAAAGTGTCTTCTTTAGGATAACTGGTTACATTGCCAAGAATAAGAGTTTCTTTTACTTTTACGCGCATGGCATTCATTTGAACTTCTCCAGTAAAGAACAGATTATTAGTCAATTTGTATGATGCACCAAAAGAACCACGGTATCCGATGGTCGAATACCCTTTATACTCTGAAACCACTAAATTTCCAGCCACATTCTCTTCGGCAGTAAATTTTGAAGAGAGGGCTACATTCAAACCGAATTTTGCATAAAAATCGAGACCGCTTGTGCCAGTAAAAACTACAACCGAAGGAACCAAACGAAACTGGTTTGCACGGGCCTTGGTAACCGGAGACTGATCTATTTCTGAATTAAACCCAATGTTATATTCCAGTCCAAGCTCGGCGCCCCAGTGGTCTTCCAAATGCGCTCCAACGGTAAGGTTCAAAGGCAAACCCTTGCCGTAACTTGAATAGATATCATCACCATTAGAGTCGGAACCCATAGATTCACGCAATGAAGGCAAATTTAAGCCGGTATTAAATGATACATATGGAGCCTGAGCCATTAGGTTGAATGATGCAATCAGCAATAGCGCTGAAAAAAATAATTTTTTCATATTCTATATTGTTTTAATTTGCGCAGCAAAGGAATAAAAAAAATGCTTCATTTCAAACTTAAGCTTTTGCCCTGATTCCAAAGGGTGAAGTGTGCTGATGAAAGTGTATTTTACTTACTATTATTAATGAACTGAATATGAAGACTCTTATAGTGTATGCAACCCGACATGGCAGTACTGAAAAAGTTACCTCCCGCCTGATGGAACTTATAAAAGGGGATGTGACTTCTGTGAACCTCGAAAAACAAAAAGTTACCGGTTTGGAAAACTATGATTTGATCATCATCGGCGGTTCTATACATGAAGGAAGCATTCAGTCATCTATTCACAAGTTTTGTATACAGCACGAGCGATTGCTTTTAGAAAAAAATCTTGGATTATTTATACTTTGTATAGAAACCGGAATAAAGGCTCTTACACAAATTGAAAATGCATTTCCTGAACCTTTACGCGCAAAAAGCTTGGCTATGGATACATTGGGCGGAGAGTTGCTCATTGAGCGTATGAATTTCATCGAGAAATTTTTAGTAAAAAAAATCATGAAAACCAAAGAATCAGTATACCGATTGGATAATCAGGCTATAGAAGTTTTTGCACAAACACTCTTAAGTAAAACTACTCAATTAGCGGTACAATAGATAAGCCATTGAAGCTTATTGTATTGGTAGTACAATACTTACACAAACGCCACTATTAGTATTTTCCAGGTATATATTCCCATTGTGCTCTTGAATGATGCTGTATGCAATAGATAAGCCCAAGCCTATGCCTTGTCCTGGAGGCTTGGTGGTATAAAACGGATCAAACACGTTACGAATTTTTTCTTCGGGGATGCTATTCCCAATATTAGTGAAGGTGACCAAGGCTATATTGTCTTTCGAAGATGTTGTGATGATGAGTTTTCGATCCTTATCAGCAACCTGTTTAAGCTCATATATTGCATTTTCAATTACGTTGATGAATACCTGATGTATTTTGTCAACGAACATTGGTACAGGAACTTGCAAATGAAAGTCTTTCTCAATAATAGTGTCAGAGGGAAATTTGTGATTGAAAAACAGAAGTGTGTTTTCAATTATTTCATTTAGGTCTGCTACAGAAATTTTCGGTTTACCCTTGTATGAAAATGTCATCAGCGATTTCACTATGTGGGTAGCTTTGTATAACCCGTCTTTGATCATATGGGTACCCATATTCATTTGTTCGTAAAAACCTCGGGTAGGTTCCGGCTTTATTTCATGCTGCAATTCTGTGATGAGACTAATTCCTCCCGATATATAATTGAGGGGGTTATTTATTTCGTGAGCAATGCCAGCTATCAGTGTTCCTAGCGATGCCATTTTTTCCGATTGTATTAGTTGTTGTTGTGCTGATTTCAATTCGGCCATAGCGGAAGTAAGTTCCTTGGTGCGCAACGCTACTAATTCTTCCAGCTTATTTTTGTGGGTTCTGAGTTCAACCCTTAGCAGGTATTGGACAAAATACAGGGTTGTAAAAAACAGGGTAATGATAAGCTCTGATGATATAGACCGGCTGATATGAGAATAAAATACAAAAAAAGTATGCTCAGTATTCAGTCCGAAAATATAATTGGTAATGATAAGCAGAGGTATAATCAATACAAAGTAGTAAATGAAAATCATGACAATCCAGAAAATGGACAGATTTAGTTTCCCTTTTATACGTTGATAAAAAAACAAATATAGCTGCCAGATGATGTAAACTGATATGAGATGAGTGAAGAATGTACTCAAGTATGAGCCACTGGCTGGTGTAGCTAATGCAGATATACCTGAAATAATGAGAAATGCGTAAGTTTTGCGGGTATGCAAAATACTGATAACTATGCCCAATTCCATGAGGTTGCTTATAGCTGAATCTACTCCTGGTATATTGATTTGTATATACGCAAGAAGAAGGGTAATCACGCCAAAGAATATAGCCTGATAAAACTGATTTTGCAGCGAAATTGCAGAAAACTTATATAGTTTCATGGAATAGAATAACTCTCTGCTAATTTAATTAAAAAAATGAAAATGTAAAGCAAGCAGATCGATATGTTGAAGGTCAAATTTTTTTTTGGAAGGAAATTTTATAACATGTTGAAAATAAAAAAAGTGAGAAAAATTTCTTTCCCTCACTTTTTATATAATTAATTAGAATGTTTTAGAAATTGTATCTGTAATCTACTACATTGGCTGCTTCGCGCAATGCTTGGTATACCTGAAAACTTGAGCGTGTCTGCAAATCGTTTACAAGCCTGCTCATTTCTTGTCCGTAGTCAGCAGGTTTGAAATCATTAGTAGAAGTCACTACAACGATAAATACACCGCTTGCACCTTTTATAGGGCTGCTCATTTTGTTGAGAGGCAGAGCGGTAGCATGTGCTATCACTTGGGGTTCTACACCTATCGCAGGTATCTGAAATCCGCCGAAACTCACGTTTGCAGTGGTACGAACTTCTATTCCGAGCTTTGCTGCAACATCTTGGAGGGATTTAGCAGATTTCATTGCATCATTGAACTGAGTCATGAATTTTTCTGCTTTCTTTTCTTTTATTACTTCAAATTCAAGTTCTTGTCTTATCGACTCAAGTTCGGGAGTACCCTTTTCGCGCACTTCAGTAAGATAAGCAACTATAAAACGGTCCTGAATTTCGAACACAGGGTTTTTGTTTTCATAGGGGTTGAGCAGAATATCGCCTTTTTCAGAACGGAAAGCAGCTTTTACAAGGCTTTCAGATTCTTGCATACCGGCTATATTGCTTGCACCTGTTGTGAGGTTGTTTGCAATGAGTTTATTCAGTTTTTGCTCTACCACAGTTTTGTCAAAAGTTTCGGCATCTGAGGCGCTCGATGCGAATGCACTTGCCTGTGTATAAAGCATATTTCTGGTTTCAGGGCTTGCTTTAAGTTCTATTTCAACAGAAGCAACACGTACTTTATTCACGTATGCTTTTCGCTCAAGTACTTGTACCAAGTGCATACCAGCTTTGGTTTCTACCACTTGCAGTTTGTTTAAATCACCTTTAACACAAGCATCGTTGAACTCTTTTATCATTTGTCCTTCAGTAAACCATTCGAGCATGCCACCATTTTGCGCACTTCCTTGGTCTTGTGAGAATTGTAAAGCCAACTGTCCAAAATCTGCACCACCATCGATAAGAAGTTTCAGGCTATCGAGCACTTGTGTAGCTCTGGCTTTATCGCCACCCACCAAAATATGGCGAGCTTGAATAGAATCGGGTACATTTTCGCGAGAAAGAAGTTTTGCAAATTTCCAGTAGTTATTGTCAAGCACCGGACCGTATATACTCCCAACTTCAATGGCAAACATCACAGTATCAAAAGGTGCAGTAAGTTCTTCTTTTTTAAGGCTTCGTGGGTTGAAATCCACATCGCTGTTTCTTTTTACAAAAGACTCTGCATCGTCAGTGGTTTTGAATTCTTCAAAAATCTGTCTAACTTGTTTTTCAGTAGCAGCACTATCTGATTTTGAAGGTGCTATATTGAAAGAAACATAAGCGATGTCACGCGAAGCTTCTTGTCTGAATTTGTATTTATTGGCCTCGAAATATTTTTCCAAATCTTTGTCGGTTACGGTTACTGCGGTATCTGCAATCAGGTTGTAACGCATTTCGAGGTAGTCTATATTGGTAAGAAGATTTCTTTCGAAATGTTCTTGTTTTGCTTGCATAGATGTTACAAATAATCCTTTCTGAATGAGATTATTATATTTGGTACTGATTCTTTTTCTGAGCAATTCTTTTTCAATTTGCAACCATTGAGCCATAGTGGCATCGCTGGAATTCATTTGTTTGAGAAAGTTGATGACAGTTGCGGGATTAAACTCGCCGGTTTGCGGATTAGTAAAGAGTTGACGAATCATCGGGTCAACATTTTTACCTTTAACCATATCAAATACTTCTTCTGGGGATATGCCGGAATATGTTGGGTATTCTATTGCCAAACCTATTTCTTTATATTCGTCTTCCATGATGAAATCCTGTACAAGTTCTTCCCACACCTGAGAGCGAACCATATCGCCTGAAATTTGTTCCAGACGGCCTTGCTGTCTGTATAGGTCTTCTAATTCCTGTACTTTCTGGAAATACAGATTTGCATCAATTGAATTGCCGGAAATTTCTCCTATTGACCGATCCTGACCCCCAAACAGTGTGCTGCTTGAGTTGATGAAGTCGCCGAGTATAAAAGCAAGCAAAGCAAATCCTACTACGAATGCTACTATCTTGCCTCTTTTTCTGATACTCTCTAAAGTTGCCATGACTATCTAGTTAATATGTATATTATCTGAAAAATTAATGCTGCGAAGATAAAAAAAATACCAATGTACCAACAAGGTTTATTATAAAGAGCAAATAAAATGTTGGGTAAATAATTTTATGCTACTGATGCGTTAAAAAGTGCAGGCGCTTACATCATACTACCCGTGTGTATTACATTCAGTAAAAGAGGGTAATACGAATATTGAAAATGGCCGAGTTTGAGTATTGAGTATCTAAAAAAACGATAAAATTAACATTTAAATTTAGCAACGGATGCCAAGAAGTGTAATATCGTCCATCTGCTCGGTAGTAGACATATGTGATCGCAACTCTTTTTCAAGAATAAGCTTTTGCTCGCGCATGGTTAATTTTGCGCTTGCGATAAGTATTTGTTGAAGTTTTGAGTTTCCAAATCGTCTTCTTTCTGGAAGAGGGGATTTTTGATCTGTATATCCATCGGAACTTAAATAAAGTATATCTCCGGTGTTGAGGTTGAGGTTGCGTTCCTCAAATGATTCTTCGAGTCCGTATCTTTGTCCGCCAATCGACCGTATATTTCCTTTGATTGTTTCTATATTTTGTCTATCGGCATGGTATATAATAATGGGGCGCTTGGCACCGGCATATATTGCGGTAACGCGATCCACGTTTTTGTCGTTTACTTTTTCTGAAGTTTTAGTAAGTCTAATAAATGAGACGTCCATCCCATCGTCATTTTCGGTTTCGTGCTGGCGGAGGGCTGTACGCACACCCATATCGAGCAATTCAAGTATTTTAGCAGGTGAATATATCTTTTGCTCGTTTACAATACTGTTGAGCAAACGGTCGGCAATCATACTCATGAAAGCACCTGGTACACCATGTCCGGTACAGTCAATGACGGCCAGAAACGTATAATTTGTATTGTCGGGCAATGCTGATAGCCAGTACAAGTCGCCGGATACTATATCTTTAGGAAAATAAATAATGAAATTTTCAAACAATCTGTCTATGCTCTTGGGGTTAGGCAAAATGGCACTCTGTATGGTTTTTGCATACCTAAGGCTACTTCGTATTCTTTGGTGTTGTGAATTAACTTTGTCTCTTTCAGAGCGTAATTCTATGTTTTTCTGTTCCAGCTGTTCGGTGCGTTCCTTCACTTTTTCTTCAAGTGTACGGTAGTATTCTTCCAAACGGGAAACCATGTTGTTGAATTGTTCTGAGAGAACTGTTATTTCGTTGTTGCCCACAACTTCGGCTCTTTCATGAAAATTACCATTGGCAATGTGTATAACCTTCTGGGCTAAGTGTTGCAATGGCTGAGTAAGCTTCCGAGTAAGCCCGAATATAAGTAATACTACAGCTAACAGGGCTATGCTGAAGACAGCCACCGATCGTGTAAGCTCTTTGGTAAGTGAAGTATTAATTTGTTCCCTGTCGTATACGATTCTTACAACTGCACCTTTATAAAGTTCGTTGCTTTTGCGGTTAATATGTGAATACTCATAATATACTTTTACCCCATCTATTTCTTCTTCAATTGTTTCTGAGCTTTTTTCCTGAAAGGCTTTCAATATGGCAGGTTTATGGTCGGGGTCTAAAATAGTGTTTTTGTTTGTAGCGAAAATAACTTCGGAGACAATAAATAAATCTACTGAAATAATACCTTCTTGCAATTGACTAATCTCATTGAGCGAACGTTGCATCGATTCATCCACATCATTAAGTTTTTCGGAATAGCTTCCAATTTCTACAATATACTTGCGGTCGGTGGTTGCTTGGTAGCTGTATTTTTTTAGTCGTTGTGTACGTGCCTCGTTAGCAAAACGTTGGCTTGTAAACATACCACTTTCAAATACACTCAGGAAGAAATTTTTATGTTCTTCACCAAAACTGAAAACATTGAGCCTGAGGTCGGGTCTGAAAGTAGTATTGGTAATGATGCCCTCGCGATTGATAAGATATATATGGTGTATCGTAGTATCAAGCCCCATTTCCTGCTGTATGCGGAACAGATTTATGGTATCAGCAACATCTGTATTTTTTAGGTATTTGTATACAAGCTCATTACTCCATTGCTTCATTTTGTTATCCATGGTCTGCTCCAAAATCTCTAGGGTAATGTCTTGCAGGTCGTATATATGTTTTATTTCGTTGGCAATTATTTTCTTTTTTGTTTCATTGGCTTGGTTTTGTATATTCTTGGAGTGAATAAAATTGATAGTCGCCAATACTACCATTGCCGTAAAAATGGGAAAGGTTGCTTGTAAAATTATTTGCCAGGTTATCGATTTCCGTTGCATAATTTCTTATATCGGGCTCTTTTTTTATTGAAGCTAAGTTATGATAAAAATTATAATATTAGCAAATGCAAATTAGCAACTTTCTTGCGAATTTCTTGCGTCAAATTTGAATTAAAATTTCATTTCTGAAGAAAAAAATATTAAATTATTTATAAGCAGTGATTTACGTTTATAATTTTCTTGACGAACAATGGTTGCAGTTCGTCTTATGCCCCCAAAATAAAACTGTTGAAGGGCGGTAAGCCCATAAGCGTACCCGGTAAAATAGAGTTGATTGTACACTGCGAATGCTGTGAGCGCAAGGCAGGAAATCTGCAAGCCTGCTGATGTTAGTCCTTCTTTTATATTGCCTGCATAAATGAGACCTGAGCCTGGCAATATAACAGCCAACCAGTTTGCTGTATTCGGGTTCAGATACTTAGTCTCTTTTATTTCATCCAATAAATTGTGAACACGTTCTGTATCGGTAAAATTGCAGCGAGCAGCTTGCAAGAGTATAAGGTCAATTGCAATACTGGTATCCTGCAATTGTATAGCTGTCATTATTTTAAGCTGAAGTGCAATGGGGTGAAGTGCACTATCGGGTTGTATAAAACGGAGTTGAACAAACTGAAAGTTAGCATCTTTATAGTTTCCAAGCTCATAAGCTGCCAATGCTGCTTCAAATCTGTAAGCGGGATGCACAGAGTCGGGTAGTTGTCGGTAAGGCTGTGCCGATGCCATCTGATAGGCTTTGTTGTAGTCACCTGTTCTATTGTGGCATTGAATGATACGTAAAGCTAAGTCATCGTTGGGGGATAATTTTTCTGCTTCATAATTGGCTCGCAGATAGTAAATCAGAGCTTCATCATACCTGGCAGATAAAAAAAGACTTTCTGCGGTGTGATACCATTGAGCATTAGCGAAGTTTGTGAGGCTCAAGCAGAGTATTAAGTTCAAAACTAATTTTTTCATTCCATTCTTTGTATCTGATATCCTTATCTCTTTTTACAGCATAATAGCTGCCATAAATATTGCCTAAATAGAATACACTGAAAATTGCAGATGAGCCAATAAACAATGCTGATTGTGGGCCCGATTTGCGATAATTTTCCCAGACAACAGTTCCTAACATTGCATTCATAAGTATAGCAGCCATGGCTTCTCCTTTTCTGTGAATGTAAAATTTTCCGGCACCGGGTATTAACAAAGAGAGTGTAGCTGCTACCAGCGGTTTTCTTGAGTGGTACTCTTGTATTTCTAAGACAACGGGTTTTAGTGATGTATAAATCTGGTTTACAGGGTTTTTAAATACAATACTATCATGTAGCTTCAAGTTTTCTTCTCCTTTCCAAAGCAATTGGTTGTAATACAAAATTACTTCAGTTTCGGTTGCTTGGGTACCGGACTTCAGTATAAATTGCAATGTGGAGTCAGCATTTGCATAATTCATGTTACGCATTTCAATATATCCCTGAAGTATCAGATTGCTCACATATTCAGTTTTTTGTCTTGGTGGTAGTGCCAATTCCGGAGCGAGAATGCCTAGTTGTAGCTCAAGGTTTATTATGCTATCGGTTTGCGAAGAAGATAACATGTAATATCGACTCAACGATGGGATGTATGCCGTTGCTTGTTTGATGTTATTTGATGTGATGAGATACTTGGCAAATTTCCAATCTTTCTCAAAACTGGAGTATTGAGCCAGGCTTTGTTTTTGCAGGCATATGAAACCGATACAGAATATAACTGCAAGTTTGTAATAAATATTAGTGATGATGGGGGCAATATATATCGGCTGTTTCATGAACTTTTCGATGTGATTTTGAGATTTGACTGGTACGTAAGTCATAAGCAGCCAGTTTATTGCAACGCATTAGCCTATCTGCAGTAAGTATAGAACCTTGAAAGAGGCCATAGCGACTAATAAGTTGTTTTGAAAATGCAGAACAGCTTGGATTGTACATACATGATGCCGATATCTGGGGCGATATGATGCTTTGGTAGGTATACATCAGACCCGCAAGTGCCAATGTGAATGGGTTGTATAGTTTTTTGCCGTCAAAACCAAATTTAATGGCTGAGTTTCGACTCTGCTCCAAGTTATTAGGCTGAAAAAATCTTTCAGCATCTCCTGAAATTTGCGCCATCCCAATTTTCGCAAAAAAGGCCGTTAGGGCAAACATGAAAACGGTTTTTTTACTGCACCCACTTAACCTTATCAGGTATCTTGAAGTTAAAAAATTCTTCATAAATGTTATTTCCTGTTTCTATATTGCTGAAAACGTGTCTGCTTACAACTGAATCTTTGGCCGAAAGATACATGATTTCTGTTACTTTTTGGGGCATTGCAAACCAATCGAGCATTTGGTACTCATAGTAATATGTTTTTTTTAGAGGTTTGCCTTTATCATCGGTAAATTCTATATATATCGGTAGAAAATTTTCGTGCACCAGTTTAGCTCCTGCTATTTTTTGTTTTGAGTTAATTTTTCCGACGGGTTTCCAATTGGTTATGGTCTGATTGTTTTCGACTTTAGTTTCTACCATTTCAAAACCGGCTGCCTTGAGCCCCATATCAGACGTATTGTTGGTCAGAAAATAATAAATAAGACTACTTTCTGTATTTATTACATCTGACTTTGCTTTGGCTGCCTGATTGCGGGTAGGGTAATACATCGTACCACCATCTTGTTCGTACTTAAAGTAATACTCTATTGGTGTTTTGTAGTGAGTAAGGAGGAAATTGTTTTCAGGATTGAAATAAATACTTCCTTGCATGACTATCTTTTGTTGTCGGTACACTTGTGCTATTTCTGCGTCTAATTTTACACGCGTGGGTGCATTTTGCAGCATAAGCAAGAGTAAAATAATACTTTTAAATAAAAACATGATGATGGTATTAGGGTATTGCTAATATTATTTTCGAATGTACGCAGAGAGCAGTTTTCTGATGTTTCCAATCATTTTCTTGTCATTAATAGAAATACTGATTGGCGGATACATGTATTCGGAAGCGCCATTTTTGACATAGAGATACAAATCTTTACGCAAGCCAAACATGGAACTAACTATTTCATAACGAACAAACTGATTTTTTGGTATTTCTATGGCTTTGAGTTTTTTAAAAAACGGATGCAAAAAGTAAAAGCGCACCGTGATTTTTGAACCATCGTCTCTGAGGTAGAAATACATAGGTTTCTTGGCTAACAATATTAAATAGCCAATAATTAGGCCGGTGAATCCGACACGGAGCAAAATCAATTCTGCTGGCACCATGGTCATAAAATACAATACGATAAACATGACCTGAATGGCCAATATAATATTGAAGAAAAACCTAAACTTGGCTGCTTCTAGTTTATTGTCAAAAACCATAATCGAAAATTAAAAGGTGATGAAAATTGTAAATAATTATAAGTCAGATTCCTGCAGACTTTCTGCGGGCTTTTTCTTTCAAAATCAGATTTAGTTCGCGTCCAGTTTGTCCTGCTACCGAAGTATTTTCTTCAGCTCTGCGAATAAGGTAGGGCAATACATGTTTCATCGGACCATAAGGGACATATTTTGCAATATTATACCCAAGAGATGCCAAGTTGTAGCTAATGTGATCGCTCATGCCATAAAGTTGCGAAAAATAAACACGCGGATCTGTTTTCTCAATTTTATTTTCAAGCATGAGTTGTGCTAGGTATGCAGAGCTATACTCATTGTGAGTACCGTTGAAAATGAAAATTTGGTCAAGGTGGTCAATGCAGAACTTGAGTGCAGCATTGAAGTCGCGGTCGGTACTTTCTTTATTGGGTTGTATAGGGTCTGTGTACCCCATGAGTTGAGCTCGTTCTCTTTCTTTTTCCATATAGGCTCCCCTTACAAATTTTACTCCTAGAAAGTAATTTCCGGCAATGGCTTTCTCATAAGATTTTTTCAGGAATTCTAATCTGTCGTGCCTGTACATTTGTAGGGTATTGAATACTATAGCCCTGGTTTGGTTATGCTTTTCCATCATTTGGGTTACGGTTTCATCAATATAGTCTTGGTAATAAGAGTCTTCTGCGTCTATCAGTATTGGTTTACCTATTTCTGCGGCAGTTTGGCAAAGAAGCCCGACACTATCCTGAAAGAATTGAAGTTTTTTAGTTTCATCTGGGGTGAGTGCCAGTTTTTTACTGGCTTTTTCGAGAACATCGCGGGTACAAAAGGCGGTGGGTTTGAAAACTGCAAAAGGAATATTGGCATGGGTGGCAGCATTGCGCACAGAATGCAAGGTTTCGTCCAATGCTTTTTTCATGTCTTCGTCGCTGTCTTTTCCTTCTACAGAGTAGTCAAGTATGGCTTTTACATTGAATTTTTTTAGCATTTCTACCACCGGGAGACATTTTTCGAGCGTTTCCCCTCCAACAAAATGACTATAAATGGTAGGTTTTACTGCCCAATTTATGGGCAAATTCAATTTGATGGCCAGCGGTACAGCTCTGCTGCTTATTTTTACTATACTGCTGTTGGCTAGTACTTTAAACATCAGATAGCCTTTGTTTAAGGCTTTGTTGTTCTTGCTTTTGAAAGCTATTTCCGTATTATCAAAATTGATCATATAGATTATTTTTTTCACAAAATTAAAAACAAACTGAGGGAATGCAATTCGTGTTATTATTTCCTTTATTTTTGAACCAAATTAGGCAAGTCAAACTTATGATGCAAATTACCTCACTCGGCTCAACAGTAATGGTTGTAAATCAACTTGATGAGGCGTTTAATAAAATATTCTCCATTAAAAATTATATCTCAGGCATTTATATTTTGGTCGATGAAAATACGAAAAAATTTTGTTTACCAGCTTTACTTGAAATAGAAAATTTGAAAAATGCCAGTATAATTGAAGTTCAGGCAGGCGAAGAACACAAAAGTATTGAAACTGTAGTTCGGATTTGGTCCGTTCTAACCGATACCGGTGCAGACAGACATTCTCTGCTGCTCATATTGGGGGGCGGTGTGCTCGGCGATTTGGGTGGTTTTGCCGCCAGTACCTTTAAGCGGGGTATTGAGTTCATCAATATACCCACAACACTATTGGCCCAAATAGATGCATCTATAGGGGGCAAGATGGGTTTTAATTTCAAAGGGTATAAAAATGAGATTGGTTTATTCCATTCTCCTGATTTTGTGATTATTTATCCTAATTTTTTGCAAACACTCACCCAAGAAATGCTGAAAAGTGGTTTTGCTGAGATGATAAAGCATGCGCTGATTTCGAGTGAGGAACATTGGTCAAAAATAAAAACTTTTGACACCAATGCGTTTGATATAAGTAAATTGGAAAAGATGATTTCCAAGTCAATCTTTATAAAAAACGACTTTATAAAAAACGACCCAAAGGAAAAAAATATACGCAAGTCGCTAAACTTTGGTCATACTGTTGGTCATGCTTTTGAAAGTATGGCACTTGCCAGAGGAAAAAACATACAACATGGCTATGCTGTAGCATATGGTATGGTTTGTGAGGCTTACCTTTCTACAAAAAAACTAAAGTTTGATATTGGTGCCATGATGGATTTTGGCAGGTATATACAAGAGAACTACGGAAAATATGACTTTCAGTTGGCCGACATACCTGCACTTATTGAATACATGTACCACGATAAAAAGAATGTAAACCAAGAAATAAATTTTAGTTTGCTGGGTACAATTGGCAGTATAGAGGTAAATAAATTTTGTTTGCATACGGATATTGAAGAAGCATTGGAGTTTTACTGGGCACTCTGATTGAGTGGGGCGCCTATCAGATATTCAGAAAGAATGTTAGACATTGATTTCCTGATATTTTGCTGAGCATCAGGGTAAATGTTTTCCATTTGCTGTATGAGTGCATTTACTTTAGTGCGCGAGGTTGATTCTGCAAATTCACAATTTTTGGTCTTTATCTCAAAACCACGGGCAGAAATATATTTTTTTACCTCTTCTTCTGTAATGCTTATGAGCGGCCGTATCAATAATACTTCACCACCAAACATTGTCAAACTAGGAGGAATGGCACTTGTTTCTCCATGAAACATCATATTCATAAGCATGGTACCTATGCTATCAGTCAGGTTGTGGCCCAAGGCAATTTTATTCATTCCCCATTCGCTACAAATGCCAAAAAGCGCGTTTCGCCTATGCACTGCACATAGGTAACATGGGTTATTGCGGTCGTCGGTTTCGATGCTATAATCTACTGTTCTGCTTTCGAAATATACATTGCGCTCAGCACAAAAATTTTGGAGAAATTGTAAATCGCTTGAATAAGGTATGGCTTTGGACTGAATATGTACCGCTTTTACCTCAAACTGAAAAGGCAATTTATTGCGCAAAGCCACCAGAATATCAAGCATAGTCAATGAATCTTTTCCGCCCGATAGACCCAATAGTATTTTATCATTTGGCTTAATAAGTCCATACTCATATATAGTTTTATTTGCTTTCTTTCTGATTTTCTGTACTATTTTGGCAGAAGAAGCGCTATTCAGTTGCATGTTGTGTGGTATGAAATAAAAATTTGAAAAAATAAACAAAAACTTCAATATCATGCCAAAAATAAAGTTTTAGAATGTAAATTCGCCTTAAGTAAGCAATATTCAAATCTAAGAACACCCATATGTTTGTACCCGAAGGATTCATCAACACCAAAGATATTCATTTTACCAATACTCCGTTTCAGTCGCTGATGCAGAAGCGCATATATAAGGTACTGATTCTGTGCAGCAATTACGATTTTTTTATGCTCGAAGAAGACGGACGCATTGATGAGCATATTTTTACGGAGTATGTAGAGCTCAATCTGCGTCATCCGCCTGTATTTGTGCATGCCGATAAAATATCGAAAGCCATGCGCATACTTAAAAATGAAAAAATTGATCTGATAATAAGTATGCTGAGCAGTGGGACAGATGTTTTTGAAATGTCGAAAAATGTAAAAGAAGATTTCCCACATATACCAATTGTTATACTTACGCATTTTTCGCGCGAAATAAGTCTGCGGCTTCAAAACGAAGACCTTAGCGCCATTGATTATGTTTTTTCGTGGCTCGGGCATACCGATTTGTTGCTTGCCATCATAAAGCTAATAGAAGATAAAATGAACGTGGAACACGATGTGAACGAAGTTGGGGTGCAAACCATCTTACTTGTGGAAGATTCTATCAGGTTCTACTCGAGCTATTTGCCTACATTATATAAAATTATTCTTAAACAATCGAAACAGTTTATGAGCGAAGGGCTCAATGAGCATCGTGAGATGATGCGTATGCGAGGCAGGCCCAAGCTCTTGCTTGCCACAAGCTACGAAGAAGCCATAGATCTGTTTGAAACCTACAAAGAGAACCTGTTGGGAGTAATATCTGACATATCTTACAAACGCAAGAATGTGAAAGATCCACTTGCGGGCATAAGGCTTACACAGCATATACGAGCGTCTGACCACCATGTACCCATCTTGCTTCAATCATCAGACAAGAATAACAGTATGTATACCACTGAGCTCAATGTTGGGTTTATACATAAATATTCGAAAAGCCTGATGGTAGATTTGCGCAACTATTTGTTCGCGAACCTTGCTTTTGGCGATTTTGTGTTTCGATACCCCGATGGAAGAGTGTTTGACAGAGCAGCCGACCTGAGTGAAATGCAACGGAAAATACGTTCTATCCCCGAAGAATCGCTCAAACACCATTTTTCGCACAACGATTTTTCTAGATGGCTAAATGCGAGAGCGTTCTTTTCCTTGGCAAAAAAATTGAAATACCTTACGATCGGCGATTTTAAAACTGTAGGTCAGGCCCGAGATTATATACACGACCTTATTACAAGCTACCGTGCCAATGAGGGGAGCGGTGTGATTGCTAAATTCAACCGAAGTACCTATGATCAGTATTTTTCGTTTGCACGCATTGGCCAGGGACAGTTAGGTGGCAAAGCACGAGGACTGGCTTTCATTGATTCTTTTATCAAACGAAATAAAATTGGTGCGAAATATAAAGGTGTTCTCATAAGTATTCCTCGTACCGTTGTACTTTGTACCGATGTATTCGATGCATTCATGGAGCAAAATGAGTTGTATGCCATTGCACTATCGGATAAGTCAGATGAAGAAATACTCAGTGCTTTTGAAGCCGCTGATTTGCCCGACTTCATTGATGAGGATTTGCGTAAATACCTCGAAAATATTCAGAATCCGGTAGCGATACGTTCATCGAGTGTACTTGAAGATAGTCACTACCAGCCTTTTGCCGGAATATATTCCACAATCATGGTGCAGATTAACGTCAATGGTATAGACCAATCTATACACAATATTAAAATGGCAATAAAGAATGTATATTCCTCTGTTTTTTACAAATCGAGCAAATTGTATATGGAGGCTACTCACAACCTGATCGATGAAGAGAAGATGGCCATTATTTTGCAAGAAGTTACCGGATCGAGGCATGATAACTATTTTTATCCAACATTCTCAGGAGTTGCCCGTTCGAATAATTTTTACCCCATAGAACCCGAAAAAGCAGAAGACGGAATAGCTAATATTGCCTTGGGGTTGGGCAAAACCATAGTAGATGGTGGAGTTTCATTGCGTTTTTCGCCCAAATACCCCAAAAAGGTGCTGCAGCTTTCAAGCACCGATATGGCTTTGCGTGATACCCAGAAAAATTTTTATGCACTCGATTTGGCAGCTGAGGGGTATCACCCTTCCATCGATGACAGCGCCAACTTGGTGAAACTTCCAATAAAAGCGGCAGAGAAACACACTTCTATGAATTTTGTATCGAGTACATACGATTATCATCACAATATACTGCGATCTGGTACAAACTATGACGGAAAAAAAGTTGTTACTTTTACTAATATTTTATCGCACAATATTTTTCCGCTGGCCGATATACTTACCGATTTGCTTTCGTTGGGGCACAAAGAGATGAATAATCCTGTTGAAATTGAATTTGCAGTAAATTTGGAAGTTGGAAAAGATGATTTGGCTCAATTTAGTTTCCTTCAAATACGTCCCATAGTGGAAGACAATGAAAATCAGTCGGTAGAAATAAAAGATATTGAATTATCTGAAACCATAATATATTCTATGACCTCGCTCGGCAATGGACAAATAGAAGGCATCAAGGATTTTATTTACATAAAACCGGAGTCGTTCAACGCTGCACATAGCCGCGCCATTGGGCAAAAAATAGAAGCGCTGAACGATGAATTTTTGGCAAGAAAGGAAAATTATATACTCGTTGGCCCAGGCAGATGGGGCTCAAGCGACCCTTGGTTGGGAATACCTGTAAAATGGTCACAAATTTCGGCAGCCCGCCTAATAGTAGAAGCAGGGCTCGAACATTACAGAATAGATCCAAGTCAGGGAACTCATTTTTTTCAAAATTTAACTTCGTTTAGAGTCGGATATTTTACAATAAACCCTTATATAAAGGATGGGCACTACGATATTGATTTTCTAAACCAACTACCTGCCAGATACGAAGATGAATTCATCAGGCATATTTGTTTCGACCAACCTTTGTTGGTACAAATAGATGGAAAGAAAGGTATGGGGGTAGTTTATAAACCATCAAAAGGAAATAGCAATATACCTGGCAGTGCAGATATTTAAAAATTGGCCTGCTTATTGTTTTCATGCTACCAAATCCCGAAAGAATCTTTAAAATGCTATACCAATACAAATTTTTAGGCAGGAAAGAAGCAGTGTATACAACTGCCTCTTTCCTTTTCTTAGTATTCATGTGTACCAACATACCTTTGCATGCTCAGAAACTCTATAAAGCCATAAAAACTCAAAAGGACGGCGAGAAGAATGAAAGAATTTATATTGGCGATCAGGAAAAATACACGGATAAACATACTGGTGTAACCGTAACTAAAACATTGATAATAAGCGAAAAAAATTTCAATAGGTATGAAATGATTGATACCGTGAGAATATGGAATACGCGAATACCCGATTATAAAGAAAATTACTACACCAATTACGAATTTGGCGATAGTTTCCTCATTTTTACTTCTCAACGCATTGGCGATGATTACGAGATGAACGCATTGGCCAACCAATTGATGTATGAAGACATGGAAAAAATAATCGACATCTATGACTTAAGCCGTTCTATGCAATTTGATGTACTTGATATGCATGGGAAGAAAGAAATGGAAGTAATGGCTTCGTTTACATCCAACAACCTCACCTGGGAAGACATCCGTACACTGCCTCTCAGACCATTTGTAAAACAAGACATAGATACACTTGGCACAGATAGCGCCGAATACCTGAGGGAAATAGCTATGCCCATGAATTATTCCGAAATATATGATTCAATATCAAACTATGGAACATATGGCACCGATTCGCTTAAAAAAGTTGGCATCGACCCATTTGTGTACCTTGCTGACCTTACCCGACTTATGTATATGATGCCATACTTTCAGAAGAACATCAATAAACCCTATGTGCGCGAGGAAGTGATAAACCAAATGAAAAAGCTTTATGCCTCACGTATTGTAGATTTCAGAAAACTTACAGGCTATGACCTGCGCAACGATCGAAATTTCCAGAATATCATTCAGAAGAAGACTGTGACCTCATACAATAAGAAATATATTGATACACTCAATACCATAGAGTCTAAGTATATAGACGATACTACCGGGCAAATGAAAATCAGATTGATTCCCATAAATCCCAAAGGGCAGGTGACTGTACATTTCGACCAGATAAATATTGAAGCCCTCAAAGCTGTGGCCCTGAATATAGGCTATGAAATGAACAAATGGGTAGATGTGAACTGGGAAAAAATGTATGGCAAAAAAGAGGATTACGGCGACGATGGTTTTGAGCCTCCAAAAGAGTAGTTTTTTATACAACAAAAAGTTCGCAATTCTTTTGGCTGCTTTGTATCTCAGGTTTACCTTTGACTGATACAATTTTAAACACAATTCATGGCCAGGGTAAAATTAGAAATGCCTGATAAGTATATTTTTGCTTGCGAAATGCGGGTAAGGGTTACGGACCTCAATTACGGTGAGCACGTGGGCAACGACACTATTCTGTCTTATGCACATGAAGCTCGCATGCAGTTTTTAGCTTCTTACGGTTTTGATGAAGGAAATTGCATGGGGCCGGGTCTCATCATGGCCGATGCAATAGTACAGTACAAAGCTGAACTTTTTTATGGGATGACTATAAAAATTTACATTCAAGCCGGAGATTTCTTCAGTAGAGGCTTCGACCTGTTTTATCTTCTGGTAAATAAAGAAAACAATGCAGAACTTGCCCGAATAAAAACCGGTATGGTTTTCTTCGACTATAAAACCCGTAAAACTGCTTCGGCGCCTGCCCAATTGCAAGAATTTTGGCACAACAAACCCAATTTATTCCATGTCTGATAGTTTAGTTAAATTAGGTCGCAAATAGTGAATATACCACAACTTTTAGCTTTTTACGAATCGCATCCGGTTGTGCATTCAATCTCTGAATGGATGCAAACCGCAATAAACAAGGCATACGCCATGGGCATGAATGGTTCGTCGGATGCACTCATGATAGCCGGTGTTTTCAGGAAATCAGGGAAAAGCATGCTCATAGTGTTACCAGAAAGAGATGAAGCCGGATTTTTGTACAACGATTTAGTAAATCTGCTCGGCGAAAATGAAGTGCTTTTTCTGCCATCATCTTACAAGCGCGACATCACTCGAGGCATTATAACCAACCCCACCGACAATGCATCCATCATCATGCGTACTGAGGTGCTCAATGCTTTCAGACACAAAAGTACACCTTTCATAGTAGTTACTTATCCATCGGGTTTAGCTGAAAAAGTGGTAAGTACCGAAAATTTGGCTGCCAATACACTCCATCTGAAAAGAGGCGAAAAAATTACTGTAGACTTCTTGGTTGATGTGCTCACAGAATATGATTTTCAACGCGTTGCTTTTGTATATGAAGCAGGCCAATATGCTGTGCGCGGCGGTATTGTAGATGTATTTTCCTTTGCTTCTGATTATCCTGTTCGGGTTGACTTTTTTGGATCCGAAGTGGAGTCTATTCGTACTTTCGATACCGTTTCGCAACTCAGTCTGCAGGTTGTTGATGAGTTTTCTATCATCCCAAACTTACAACAACGCCAGTCTGAACTGAATCTCATTTCACTTTTACAATTCATCCCTCCGCAGATAGTCATTTTAGCCCGTAATCTAAAGTTTACAGTTGAATATTTCATTGGTCTTTTTACCGAAACCGAAACACAGACCAGTGCTGAGTTTTTATCCAATTTCGAGCATGGCGAGCTTCTGAGGGAGCAGCTGAGTCATTTTAAGGTACTCGAAATTGGGCAATCTAATCCTTCTGCAGCTACTTCTACCGTATTCAGATTCAATACCAAACCACAAAAAGTATTTAATAAAAATTTCGAATTGCTGCTGCAGGATCTTGCTTTGAAACATCAGAAGGGCTACAAAAATGTAATTCTGAGCGACAATAATAGGCAAATTGAGCGATTGAATGCCATTTTCAGGGAAAAAAGAATTTCTGATGAGGTGTACGATTTTGCATCGTTGGTGTTGCACAATGGTTTCATTGACGAGGATATACAACTGTGTTGCTACACCGACCATCAGATATTTGAGCGATACCACGGATACAAACTAAAGCCTAATAACTCGCAGGAAGGGCGTAATGCGCTCACTATGAAAGAGCTAACCACACTGCAGCCCGGCGATTTTGTAGTACATATAGATCATGGCATAGCCCGGTTTGGTGGATTAGAAAAAATAGAAGTGAATGGAAAAATACAGGAAGCCATAAAACTGGTTTTTCAAGACAACGACACACTTTTTGTAAATATTCACTCCCTGCATCGTATTTCCAAATTTAAGGGCAAAGATGCTGAACCTCCCAGAATTCACAAACTTGGCTCGGGTACCTGGCAGAAACTAAAGCAGTCTACCAAATCCAAAGTAAAAGACATAGCCCGCGAACTGATAGCCCTATACGCCCAACGCCATATACAGAAAGGGTTTGCCTTTAGCAAAGATACTTATTTACAGCATGCACTCGAATCTAGTTTTTTGTATGAAGATACTCCGGACCAATATAAAGCTACCCTTGCCGTAAAATTGGATATGGAGTCTGATATTCCTATGGATAGGCTCGTGTGTGGCGATGTAGGTTTCGGAAAAACCGAAGTAGCCATAAGAGCCGCCTTTAAGGCAGTAACCGATGGGAAACAGGTAGCAGTGCTTGTTCCTACCACTATTTTGGCATTTCAGCACCACCGTACATTTACTGAACGTCTCAAGCAGTTTTCGCTGAACATTGAGTATCTGAGCCGCAACAAAAAGGGTGCAAACCTGAAAGATACACTCAGCAGGCTTGAATCGGGGAAAATGGATATAATTATAGGTACGCACCGTATCATAAGTAAAGACGTGGTGTTTAAGGATTTGGGGCTGCTTATAGTAGATGAGGAGCAAAAATTTGGCGTAGGAGTAAAAGAAAAATTAAAAGCACTGAAATTGAATGTAGATACACTCACTCTTACAGCTACACCTATACCACGTACACTTCAGTTCTCACTCATGGGGGCACGTGATTTATCTATTATAAATACTCCACCTCCTAATAGGTATCCCATTATCACCGAGTTGCATACATTTAATAGCGATATCATAAGTGAAGCTATAAAATATGAATTGAACCGTGGTGGGCAAGTTTTTTTCATACACAACCGTATTGCCAATATTTTTGATATAGAGCAGCAAATAAACAAAGTAGTACCGGGAATAAAAACCGTGGTGGCTCATGGCCAGATGAATGGCAACGATATGGAAGACGTAGTAATGGATTTTATCAACGAAAAATACGATGTGCTTATAGCTACTTCCATCATAGAAAACGGACTCGATATACCAAACGCCAACACCATCATAATCAACGATGCACACCATTTTGGCTTATCCGATTTACATCAGTTGCGCGGAAGGGTGGGGCGTTCCAACAAAAAGGCGTTTTGCTATTTGCTTGCGCCACCTCCTGCTGTGCTCACCCAAGATGCGCGTAAGCGTTTACAAGCCATTTCATATTTTACCGAGTTGGGAAGTGGGTTTCAGATTTCTTTGCAGGATTTGGATATACGCGGAGCAGGCAATATGCTGGGCGCAGAGCAAAGCGGATTTATTGCTGAAATAGGTTTTGAAACCTACAAGCGTATACTTGATGAAGCATTGCTCGAATTGAGGGAAGATGAGTTTAACGAAGCTTGGAGAAATGTTCACAGCCACCCGGAAAGTAAGGAGACAAAGCCAGCCGAGGAAACCCAATTGCCTGAAGATTTTCATTTTGTGAGTGATTGCGTAATTGACACTGATCTGGAAGTACTCATCCCAGACGATTATATTGAAAATATAGCTGAAAGATTGCAGATTTACCGCGAACTCGACTCCATGTCTGACGAAGCAGAGATTGCACAGTTTGAAGCAAATCTGACCGACAGATTTGGCAAACTACCCAAAAGTGTGTACGAACTTTTCAATATTGTAAGACTTAGGCGTATTGCCTTAAGGCTGGCCATAGATAAAATAGTGCTGAAACGTGATAAAATGATAGCATATTTTACTGAAAAGCAAAATTCAATCTTTTACGATTCTCCTACTTTCGGGAAAGTGATAGGCTATGTACAGCAAAATCCAAAACGTTGCCAGATGAAAGATTTGTCGAGTAGGCTCACACTCACCATCGATAAAATTACAAGTGTGAAGCAGGCATACGAGCAATTGGAAAAGATCAGCAAGATTTGATTTAAGTATTTGATATCAAACACACAGGGGCTAAAAACAGGAAAACCCGGACAATCTGCCCGGGTTATTATTTCCCAAATTTAACACCAATTTACCAACTTAAAAACCAAAATCTTATTATAAAACTTAGAATCAAAACTTATGAAAATATTGATTTCTATCTTTATCTGAATATTATATTTTTGTTCTGATTGGTTAATATACTTAGACGTAGAACACTACTAACGCATTAACACAAAAACTGCATTTTAAAAATTATATATTCCCAAAATGTTTGCTGAGTCAACCTATTAATCATGAAAAAACATTAATAACCCTAAATATGTGGCTTAAACAAAACCACACAAAATTGCAGCCCTAAGGCGCGAGTGCAGCATTTTGGTTCTTCACCGGGTATCAACGCTATCAGTAGTGTTTTTATGTCTTCGTCTAATTTTAACCTAAAACTTAACTTAACACTATTAACCAACCTTTATAAACTTCACTAATTCAATACATTTTGTACCTTCAACGTCTGGTTTACAGTTTTCAGAAGCTGCACGATGCTGATGGGTTTTTTTATATATTCCACTGCACCAAGTTCCTGAGCTTTTTCAATGACTCCATTGTCGGTTTTTGCAGATACAATGATTACCGGTATGTGTTTGTATTTTGCAGAGTTTTTAAGCATTTGCAAAAGCTCAATTCCATCGGTAGTAGGCATCATGATATCAAGCAAAATAAGACCTGGGTTGTTATTGCCAACCATATCCAGAACTTCATTACTTTTCGTTGTAGATACTACTTCAAAACCGTTTTTCTGAAGTATCTTACTAAGTAGTAAAACATTTGCAGGATAATCGTCAACTACTAAAATTCTATCCTGTTTCATCTGCGTTCTTTTGTTTATGAAAGTACGTATGTTTTACATTACAAATATATAGCTACTTATTGGCAAGAAAAAGGCGGTGAATTACTGTTTTCTCAGGGTATTATTTCTTATATGAACATGTAAAAAATTACTGGTTTTGCGCCTGGAATAGCGCCTGATTATATGCCAACAAGCTTATTTTTAATAGCATAGGTAATCATGCTTGCGGTACTTTTACAGTTGGTAAGTGCCATTAAGTTTGATTTGTGTCCTATTACTGTTCGCTCGCTTATAAACAATTTTTCGGCTATGGCTTTGTTATCAAAGCCTTCGCATATAAGCTGAAGAATCTCTTTTTGGCGGCGTGTGAGTAGTAATTTTGAGCTTTCATGTTGTTTTTTCTCGACTACTTTTTTTGAGAAGTAGCCCCATATGGCATCCGAGAAATAATTTTTGCCACTTTGCAATGTCTGAATGGCGTTGTTCATGTCATCGCGGCTTATATTTTTGAGCAGATAGCCTTTGGCACCGGCATCGAGCATGCTCTGTATATAATTATCGTCGGTAAACATTGTGAGGGCTGCCACTATAAGCTTAGGTCTTCTCAATAGAGCTGCTTTGGTAGCTTCTATGCCATTCATTACTGGCATTTCAATATCCATGAGCACAATATCGGGCTCTGTGTTTTCTAGCTTTTCCAGAAATTCAAGTCCGTTAGCAGCTTCTTCTATTACTTTTACGTTCTTAATTTTATTAAGTATTCGTATAAGACCTGCTCGAAAAATCTCATGGTCGTCTACGATAAAAATTTTAATTAAGTTGGTTGTTGGTGCATTATTCATATCAAACCATATTTAGTTTTGATAATAGTATTTCTATTTTTATTCCTTTGTTGGGCTCGCTGCTAAGCACGAATGTACCATTGAGCAATTCTACCCTTTGTTTGATGTTTGAGATGCCGGTTCCTATAGTATCCGAAAGTATTTGAGGAACATCAAAACCACGCCCATTGTCGGAGTAATGAATTTCTAAAACATTGCTTACTAGTTGCATATCTATGTCGGCGCGTGTTGCACCTGCATGTTTTAGCGTATTATTTATCAGTTCTTGCACTATTTGGTAAATCTCAAATTCTATATTGGAGGCCAATCTTTCGTTGTGTAGATTGTGTGTGAAATTGAAAATTGTTTTTCCTGGGAGATTTACTTTTTTGCAAAACGAGGCTATGGCTTTCTCGAGTCCGTATTCTTTCAATATGGTTGGCATCAGGTTGTCGGCGACACGTCTTATGCTGAGTATAGCATCATCTATCATATCTATGGTAGTAATAGCTATTTCTTCTTTTTCAACTGTTTCTGTTTCGGGGTCCACTAAGTCTTCAATATACATTTTAATGCATGAAAGAAGGGGGCCTATACCATCGTGAAGATCTTTAGCAAATCGATTGCGTTCCTTTTTTTCAGTTTCTATGATGGTGGCCAGTATTTTGGAATCTTTGGCAAGTTGTTGGTCATTGGTTTTTATGAAACTCAAGAAAACTTCTTGTTCTTTGTATTCGGTAATGAAACTGCGGGCTGTAAGCGGCACTATTTTGCCGGATTTTGTTCTGAGTGCTGTTCCAAATATGAGTTGTTCGGACTGCTGCACCAGGTTTAGCTGTTTTTGTACATCGTCTTCGGTATTGCTAATCTCCAGTTCGGTTATGAGCATAACCGTAAGTTCGTTTCTACTATATTCGGTCAGTTTGCATGCTTCATGGTTTACTTCTATAATGCGGCCATCGAAACTACTAATGAATACTGCTTCATTCATGCTATTCCATATTACAGCACTAATTTTTTCGAGTTCAGTTTCGTGGTTCTGGCAGTGTTCAAGCTGCATTATCAAATTTAGTATTATAGCCAATTGGGTCAAGTTGCATTCGGGCGGTTGGTTAGTTTTACAATTCAGTGCTACTATACAACCTATGATAATATCTTTATATACAATCGGAAAAATGAGACCTGTATTATTATCAACCTGAAAAGATTTGATTTGTATCAGAGGAGCACTAAGTGCTATGTTTTCTATCAGGGGTGAAATTTGTTGAGGTACCCCAAGTTTGAGCAAAATTAGCGGCTCATGAAAGGACGCAATATATTTTTCGGAATCGATTGGGTGTATGTATATATATTCTGGATTAAGAATGTCTTGGATGTATTTAGCAACTCCCTTTACTTTCTCAAGCCATGAAGTATCTGAAATAATAAGTGTATTTAATTGCTCGCAAACGATTAAATGTGGGTCTGTTGTCATTTTTTAAAATAGCTGAATTTACTCAGAGTCAGAGGGCTCAGCATTCATTTTGTTTTGCTGATCGTATATATGCTTGAAATAAGCAAATTCGATGGTAATGCCCAATGTAGTTTTGTAAATGGGTTTTACCAAAAAACCGTATGTATTTGAGAGAATTGCTTCTTTTAGAGTGCTTTCTTCAATATCGCTGGAAATGTATATCACCGGAATATTGAGTGCATCGTTGATGATTCGGGCAGTTTCAATACCGTTTATTTCGCCTTGCAAATGTATATCCATCAGAATAATATCAGGTTTTGATTCTGTTGCTTTTATGATAGCATCTTGGCCGTTAGGCGAAATACCAACCATCTGATGTCCTAATTCCTTAATAAACATACTGAAGATGGAACAAATCATTTTGTCATCTTCAACTATTAATATACGTTTCACTAACATCGCAAGTGCATAATACAATTAATGTGTGAATATACTATTTTTGTTTCAAAAATAAAAATACTTATTCTGTAAATAGAAATCTTTTCAATTGGAATGAATCTGATAATTGATGTGGGGAATACGAATGTAAAGTTTGCGATTTTTTCGGATGAAAAGCTCATTCACAAAGAAATTTTTTCAAACTCAAACTGGCCTGAAATTGAGATGCTTAGAAATGAGATCTATTCAATGCCCATAGACCAGGTTATTTTTAGTAGTGTGAGTTTAACTTTTGAACAATTGTTTCCTGCGTATCCTCAGCGTTGGAGAATTGTGCATCTGAGCCATCAACTGAAATTACCGATTACCATACAGTATGCTACGCCACATACACTGGGGCTCGACCGAATTGCCGCCCTGTCTGGAGCTGCATTTTTATTTCCGGGCGAAAATATTTTGGTGCTCGATGCCGGTACGGCGCTCACTATAGATTTCCTGAATGCTGAAAATATTTTTCTTGGGGGAAATATTTCACCGGGTATTCGCACAAGATTCAGAGCGCTCAATACGTTTACACATAAATTGCCCTTGGTCGAACCCGATGTTAGTTTCGCATACACTGGTAAAAGCACTGCTTCAGCTATAAATGGCGGGGTAATGGCTGGGATTATTTTTGAAGTGAACGGATACATTGACTATTACAAAAGTATTTATAGAAATTTAAAGATTATAATTACCGGAGGTGAATACGAATTCTTTGTTAATTATATAAATTCACCCATCTTTGCAGAGCCAAATTTGGTACTAATAGGTTTAAACAGAATCTTAGAAAATAATGTATAAGAAAATTTTAGTTCTCGTAGCTTTTCTGTTAGGTGCAGTGTATTCAGAGGCACAATCTACAGTAAAATCGCCCTTTTCTCGTTTTGGTATTGGCGAGCTTCAGAAGGCTTCAAGTGGATGGCAGATGGCTTTGGGGGGCATTAGCAGTGGTGCAAGATCGCCTTACAATATCAATTTCGGCAATCCTGCCTCGCATACGGCATCCATCCGACAAGGCTTTTTGTTCGAGTTTGGTTTTCAGGACAAAATTACTCAACTGAATGATGAAAGCAATACCGCTACTCTTAATACCGGTGGCCTTTCTTACCTTGCTTTGCGATTTCCGTTTACACAGTGGTGGGGCTTTAGTGCAGGTTTGCTCCCATATAGTACTGTTGGGTACAATATATATGTAAGCGACAGTATACCGGGTGCCTATAATTATTACACCAACTACAAGGGAAATGGCGGACTCAATAAAGTTTATATCGACAATTCCTTTAAAATATACGACAGACTGTCCTTGGGTGTTCAGGCTTCATATATTTTCGGTGCTACCTATTATAAATCCGACATTACGGTACTCGATGTGTCTTCAAGTAGTGTGTACGTTATCGACAATAGGGTGAAAGCCAATAATTTTGCTTTTTCGGCTGGTATGCAATATCATGATACCATTTACAACGATTATCATTTTGTAATTGGTGCCAGTTTTTCAAACAAAACAACTTTAGGGGCTTATTCCTCGACTTCCAAAACTCGTATTTTGGCAGTGAATTCGAATGAATACCGCGATACTATTTTTCGAGACAATTCTATAAAGCAAGAAATGGAATTGCCATTGTATTATTCTGTAGGAGTTAATATTGCAAAGGGCAGTGTTCTTAATGTGGGCTTCGATTATTATATGCAAGACTGGTCCAATATACAATTGCTCGACAATACAGGAATGAAACCCACCACTGAAACTGGTTTTTCGCTTGGAGTAGAGTATATGCCTCGTCTGGGGTCTTCCAAATATCTTGAAAATATAAGATACAGGGCGGGTTTCTTGCACAAACAGGGATATGTAAATATCAATAATAACGACCTAGTAACCAATGCGATCACGTTTGGTGCAGGGTTCCCTATTAAATTTTCATACTCTCTTATCAATATAGGAGTTGAGCTTGGTAAACGTGGTTCGGTAACAAATACACTATTGGAAGAGAAATATGCACTGTTTGTGGTGAATATGTCATTTCAAGATATTTGGTTCATAAAGAGGAGATTTGATTAATCGAATCTGTTCCCTTTTCTGTTGTATGAATATCTGATATTGGGTAGCCTGAAATTTTATTATTTTTATCGGGCTACTGCATTTATCTACTTTGGCACAGTGCGCCAATGAGTTGGAAGTGTATACCAAAAAAAAACGCCATTGAGATTCTTTTCAAAAAAGAGCTAATATTTGCATATTCCAAAACTCAGTCCAACCATTAGCGGAACTTCATTCACTATTTTCGGACATTTCTGAAGAAATAATTTTTTTACTGCCAATAATACCCAGTATGGAATAGACCATATAGAAGCAATGCACATCAACTTATTGCTCTTTATATCTCAAAATGCCCCGATAAGGATGTTGCTTGAATACATTTGGCCACTAAAAGTGCAGTTTTTAATGTTGCTTGTTGGGTAAATGAAACTACACTTGCAAGGTTTCATGAATACCGATTTGGTTAATTTATTTAAAATACTAAGCATCTAAATTGCTTATTCATGCATTCTACTTTTGTCTGCAATTTTTTATATGTAATTTTGGTTTTTAAAACATAAACAGAATAAAATTTTATAAGCATGATATACAATAAGTTAGTTGTAGCCACAGTCTTCTTAACCACTGTTCTTTTATTCAATGCATGTAGCTCGGGTGTACAGCAATCGCAGTCGGGGCTCGATTATGAAAAATTACCTACCGTAAGCGGTACCAAGATAGTTGCTACCTACACAAACAATGGGGTATTGCGTTCTAAACTTACCTCAGGTAGCTACAATCAGTTTCCAACAGCCGATCCTCCATATACTGAGTTTCCGGGAGGGATGTATGTAATTTTTTATAAGGATAATGGCGAAGAAGAATCGAGTTTAAGAGCCAATTATGCAAAATATTATGAAGATAAAAAATTGTGGGAAGCTCAGGGGAACGTTGAAATTGTAAATCCCAAGGGGGATAAGCTTTCAACCGACCTCATGTTCGCCGATGAAACTTTAAAAAAAATGTATTCAACTCAATTTGTCAAAATCAATATGAAAGATGGTTCTTCCATTTCGGGTGGTGGAGGGTTCTATTCCAATTTCAATTTTACTGAATATGAGTTTAGAGATGTGAGTGGAATTGTAAATACTACAAAATCTGGTCAGAAAGAACCTTAATGTATACTCTTATGGTAAAAAGACAAAAGGCGCTCAACCGATTATTGGTAGGAGTTTGGCTGATAGTTGCGTTGGTATGCCTTGGTATTGTAGCCAGAGAGGCATATTTGCAAAACTGGGTTGAAGCTCTGAAGTGGTTATTTATGATGGCTATAGCCTCTATCATGGTATGGGTGCGTCATAGCCGACTTAAGAAACTCGATAAAGAGGCAGAAATGCAATGAGCAAGTTGTAGCTTGAAGGACTAATAATGAAGTACTTTCCACTGTTGTACTTTTACCCGAATGAATGGGTGATTTATTATTGTTAATAGTATATTTCGTTACATTCGAATCATTTCCAGCAAAATTTTTTCCTGAATAATTTTAATATTCGCTGATGTAGTATTAAAATTATTGAATATCATACAAAAAGATAATTTTTGTCCGCTGCTTGTGGTTATGTAGCCTGCCAATGAGCGTACCTGCCTCATACTCCCGCTTTTTGCTTGCACATTTCCTTCAATACCGGTTCCAACCCCCAATGATTTGAGGGTTCCAGTTTTTCCTGCCACGGGCAAACTATTTATAAATGCATCTTTCGATTCTGAATAATATGCTTTATTCAGCAGATTCACTATGAGTTGCGAATTAATAAGGGTATAGCGGGCTATACCTGAGCCATCGGTGAAATACATACCATCGGTATTTTGTATGTTTTTATTCAACCAATTTCGCACTGCCTCGCTTCCGTCAATCAAACTCATTTGTTTGTTCGCAAGTTTTACCGCCAGATGAGCGTTCAGATAATCGGCATACAAATTTATACTATGTTGGTTTGTCTGATATACTATTTCAGCCAAAGGGGGCGATTGGTGGGTATAAACGAGCTTAAAGGGTGAATCTGTTGGTATTTTTCTTGTAAAAAAATATTTACCCTCAATAGCGATACCTGCTGCTACCAATTCATTATATAATCGGAAAGCCAAATATTCTCCCGTATTGGGTATTGCAGCTTTCACTTCAAAATTGTCCCGATTTTCTGGAAGTGTTCCCCGCACAGTAAATTGGTACGACAGTGGTGCTGAATAAAAATAGGCACGGTCTTCATTTATTTCTGATGCCAGTACCCTGTTATCTATTACCAAATTCGGTATTTCTGGGTCTGTTTTTACAATTTTGGTACTAGAACCCTTTTTCCCTGTGCTAAAATAGCATCTGAACTCATTGTCAGCCAACGCTAAACCCTGAACCCCCGATGCGTAATAGTTCGACATATCTTCCCATGACCAACCAGACGCCACTATTTCATCCGATGCTATGGTGTCTACTACATAAATATCGCCTCTTATTCGAGTTATATTGTTCTTTCTCAGTTCATTTATCCATTGGCTGAAAAATGAATACCTATTGGACCCATTAAAATATTTCGACCCGAGTGTTGGGTCACCTCCCGCTATTATTATTAAATTTCCTTCCAACTCATTAGCTACATTTATTTCACCATCATATCCAATGCGGGTTTTGAATGTGTGGTTTTTTCCAAACTCATGAAGCGAAATATAAGTTGGCAGTATTTTATTTATCGAGGCGGGTATAAGAAACTTCTCAGCATTTGAGGAGTACAATACTTTATTTTCAGCCAGACTTGAAACCAAAATGCTATATGATGCTTCTTGCAAAAGCTCTGAAGTGAGTATCTTATCTATATTGGCAACGGGTGATGTATAATTTTGGGCATAGCAATTTATATTGCTGAGCAATATGAGTGCAAAAAATAATACTTTTGGGGTCATGCAGTTATAAAAATAATGGAATGCGGTTGGTGTTCTTCTACTTTAGTAAGCAAACCTACATTTCTGAATGCTTCAATGTTTATTTTATCTATCACACCCTTGCTCAGTCTATAGTTCCGTGCTATATATTTCATGTCACCTAAGCCCGGGGAAAAACAATTTTTAAAAAGAACTTTTTTTGGTGATGGACTATATAGTAACCCGGTATCTTCAATAAAAGATTCATAAACAGCTAAATCGAAATTTTCACCAATATCTGTAAGCTCAAGTTGGAAATCCATCTGTACGCTTTTACCTGATATTTTTATCTGGTTGGTTTTTACACCATGAATAATATTGCCTTTTTTTAGGTTGCCAAAATAGAATGGTGCCTGATTTAGATACGAATTCATCAAATATTTGATTGAGTTACTCTGTATGCCCAACATGAATAGATTGCTAGATTTAGAAAACTCGTCTAAAACATGCGTATAATAAAATGCAAAGTCAATGCCGCTACCTGTAATAATATTTCCGCGTCCGTTGATAAAATTATTCAGCGAAAGCACTGAGAAACTTAGTATTGAGTGAGGTTTTCCTTTGATATAGAACACTGATGGATGAACAGATTTGGGAATATGAGTTTGTAAACGACTCGTTGGAAGCGCATAATTTATCACTACCTGGTGAAAATTATGTGCAGCTATGTTCCAGAACTTTATTCTAGCATTATCAGGTAAGTTTTGCATATGTAATATGTTCTTTACAAAACTTGATTTTGGTTTGCGATTCAAATATACATTTTTATATTGAATTTCTATTTTTTTCAGACATTCAGTTTTACTGTTCGCAAATGTTTTTAAACTTCAAAAAATATTAGCTAGACTCAAAAATAATTCACAAATTTAAGTTGTTTTTACAATAGTTAAAAAACATGCTTTTTGCCAAAACCAAATCTTAACAATATTAGTACATTTGTATATCTAACACATCATATTTATGAATATTGATTCTTTACAAATAAAAATCTCGCTGGTGGAAAATATACCACTGGATATTTCTACTGTATTTATTATTAATTCTTTAGAGAACCTCCATTCATATAGTATATCGCCCGACGAAGTAGCGTACATCAAACACAAAGCATCGCTTGGAACTTTTTCCATATCACTCAATTTGGTATTTCCTTTCAGGTATGTTATTTACATCGAAAAACCTGAGACTAAACCCAACTTAATTGAACATATACGCGGCCTGGCTAATAAAATCTCTGATGAAACGAAACACCAGGAGCTTGATAAAATCTGTATTGTGAATACTACTGGTGAGGCAGGTATGTCGCAACATGTGGCTGAGAGTATTTTTCTGAGCATGTATCAGTTTCTTGTGCACAAATCGGATAAAAGCAAGCAAAACAAGCTAAATGAAATCATTCTTGTATCGCATGATATTACAAAGGCTCAGGCCCAATGGTTGCATGAACTAGTGCGCTCGGTTTATATAGTGCGCAATTTAGTAAACCAACCTTATAGCCATCTGAATACTGAAATATTCGCTGATGCAATTCTCAGTTTGTGCAGTTTGGAAAATGTATCGATCGAGAATTTTGATAAAACTAAAATTGAATCGCTCCGGATGGGTGGTTTATTAAGTGTAAATAAGGGAAGCAACAATCCACCTGTTTTTAGTGTGGTAGAATATAAACCTTTGAGCCATTTGAATGTGAAGCCAATAGTATTGGTAGGAAAAGGCGTTGTGTACGATACAGGAGGCTTGGGGCTTAAACCAACCACCAATAGCATGGACTATATGAAATGTGATATGGCCGGCGCCGCTGTAGTGGTAGGTTTGCTTAGGGCTATTGCCACACTGAAGCTGCCGATTTATGTTGTTGGCATCATGCCTATAACCGACAACCTTATTGGCCCTGAGGCATATGCACCTGGAGATGTAATTACTATATCTGACGGAACTACGGTAGAGGTAATGCATACCGATGCTGAAGGCAGACTCATACTGGCAGATGCGCTTCATTATGCTAAAAAGTATTCACCCGAGTTGGTAATAGATTTTGCAACTCTCACAGGTGCTGCCATGCGAGCCATTGGCAAACATGGCACAGTTGGTTTTCGCACTTGCACAGATGAACAGTTTGCTGCATTATGCAAAGCAGGGAATAATGTGTATGAGAGAATTGTTGAATTCCCACTTTGGGATGAGTATAAAGACGAAATAAAATCTGATATCGCAGATATAAAAAATTTGGGTGGGGAGAATGCTGGTGCTACTACTGCAGCCAAATTTTTACAACATTTTACTGATTATCCATGGGTTCATTTTGATATTGCCGGACCAGCTTATGTTTTTTCTCACGATAGCTATCGTGGAAAATTCGCTACCGGAGTTGGAGTTAGAATGGTCATGGAATTTTTAAAAATAAATTATAATCTCAACTAAGCAGAATTTTACAATGAAAGAAAATAATGATAACTTTATAAGGGTAGGTATCACACAAGGCGATATAAATGGGATTGGTTATGAAGTAATTTTTAAATCATTTCTGGATGCCCGTATGTTCGATGGCTGTATACCTATTATATATGGTTCGCCCAAAACAGCAGCGTACCATAAAAAAGCAATGAATCTGACACTGCTCAATCTGAATACTGTAAAGAATGCCGATGAAGCAGTGCCCGGAAAATTGAATGTAATAAATTGCAACGATGATAATGTAAGAGTCGAATTAGGCAAATCTACAGAAGTTGCTGGTTTGGCTGCTTTCGAGGCCTTGCAAATGGCTACTTCCGATATTCTTAGCCAAAAGATTGATGTTCTCATTACTGCACCTATCAATAAAAATAATATTCAGTCCGACGAGTTTAAATTTGCAGGGCACACCGAATACCTAATGACACGCGCCGGTGCTGCAGATTCCCTCATGTTGATGGTAGGCGAAAATATAAAAGTGGGTGTGGTTACCGGTCATGTTCCGGTAAAAAAAATTTCAGAGAATATTACAGTGAACGGCATTTTAGGAAAGCTTAGAATGCTCAACAAAACCCTCATCGAAGATTTTTCAATTCGTAAACCCAAAATTGCAGTATTGGGGTTAAATCCTCATGCCGGAGATGGTGGACTGTTGGGTACCGAAGAAATCAATATCATACAACCCGCTATTGCCAAAGCCAACGAAGAAAAAATTATGGCAATGGGACCATTTCCCGCCGATGGTTTTTTCGGTAGAGGCAGCCACGCTAAATTTGATGCAGTACTAGCCATGTTTCACGACCAAGGCCTGGTGCCTTTCAAATTGCTCGAGTTTGAGAATGGTGTAAACTTTACCGCTGGTATACCTTTTATACGTACCTCCCCAAATCATGGCACAGCATACGAAATAGCAGGCAAAGATTTGGCTTCTCCATCTTCCTTCAGAGCAGCGCTTTTTCTGGCGTGTGACATATTCAGAAACCGTAATCAATATAAAAGTCTAGTTGCAAATGCCATGAAGCCCGAGAACGTTAGAGTAAACCTTGGGAATGAAGGCGATGTAGATGTAGATTTTAACGAATAAATATTATAACTTTATTTGCAAACATTATGGCAAAATTTACAAAAGAGGATGCACTAAATTATCATGCCAACGGCAGGCCTGGCAAGATAGAAGTTATCCCAACAAAACCGCATGCCACCCAAAGAGATCTTTCGCTGGCATATTCTCCCGGGGTTGCACAACCTTGTCTCGAAATTCATGACAATCCGGACGATGTATACAAGTATACTGCCAAGGGGAACCTGGTGGCGGTTATATCCAATGGTACTGCTGTGCTTGGGTTGGGGGATATAGGTGCAGAGGCCGGCAAACCAGTAATGGAAGGCAAAGGTTTGTTGTTTAAAATTTTTGCCGACATAGATGTGTTTGATATTGAGGTTACTACTAAAGATATTGATATTTTTGTTGAAACCGTTAAGCAGATTTCTCCCACATTTGGTGGCATAAATCTGGAAGACATCAAGGCACCTGAATGCTTTGAAATTGAAGAAAGGCTTAAAAGAGAGCTAAACATTCCTGTAATGCACGACGACCAGCATGGAACAGCTATGATATCTGCTGCAGGCTTGCTCAATGCCCTCGAAATTGTTGGAAAAGACATTAGTAAAGTTCGTTTGGTAGTGAATGGAGCTGGTGCCTCGGCCATTGCTTGTACCAAATTGTACGTGGCACTTGGAGTGAGCAAGGAAAATGTAGTAATGCTCGATACCAAAGGTGTATTGCACAATAGCCGCAAAGATTTGAATAAGTACAAAATGTTGTTTAGTACCGATCTGCCCCTGCATACACTAGAAGAAGCTATGAAAGGTGCCGATGTATTTATTGGATTATCTTCTGCAGATATTCTTTCGAAAGAAATGGTTCAGAGTATGGCTGATAATCCTATCATATTTGCCATGGCTAATCCGGATCCCGAAATTTCTTATGAGTTGGCTATGTCCGCCCGTAAGGATCTTATTTTTGCAACAGGCCGAAGCGATTATCCCAACCAGGTCAACAACGTTCTCGGGTTCCCATTTATATTCAGAGGTGCCCTGGACGTGAGAGCTACCAGCATAAACGAAGAAATGAAACTTGCAGCTGTGAAGGCGCTTGCCCAACTAGCTAAACTTGAAGTTCCTGAAAGTGTAAGTAGTGCATACAATAAAACAAATTTGCATTTTGGTCGTGAGTATATCATTCCAAAGCCACTCGATCCTCGCCTCATATATACTGTAGCCCCTGCAGTAGCAAAGGCTGCTATGGAGTCTGGTGTGGCACGCCAGCCTATTACCGACTGGGAAGCTTACGAAGTAAGTCTGAAACAGCGTATGGGACTTGATAATCAGCTATTGCGTTATATATTCGATAAAGCCAAGGCTAGCCCCAAAAGTGTTGTCTTCAACGATGCCAACCATTTCAATGTGCTCAAGGCAGCGCTTACTGCGCGTCAGGAAGGCATTGCCCACCCTGTATTGCTTGGCAACGTAGATGAAATAAAGGAATTGATTGAAAAATTTGAACTTGATTTTGGTGATGTGACCATTATAGATCCCAGTTCTAATGTAATGCAAGATAAGAGGAAAAAATATGCCCAAATATTCTATACCAAGCGGCAGCGTAAGGGAATGACCTTTGCTGAAGCCCTTGAAAGAATGCATTCGCGTCATTACTTTGGAGCCATGATGGTCGAGTCTGGCGATGCCGATGCTTTACTAACCGGCTATGCATCAAAATATTCCGATGCCATTATACCTTCAATAGAAGCCATAGGAGTGAGCAACAAAGTGAAGCATTTGGCTGGTGCATATCTGATGATGACTAAAAAAGGTCCATTCTTTTTTTCAGATACTACTGTAAACATGGAACCTACAGCACAAACCTTGGTCGAATCTACCTTGGTGACTGCAGCCACTGTGCGCAAATTTAATTTAGAGCCAGTCATAGCTCTTGTATCTTATAGCAACTTTGGTGGTACCAAAGGTGGGAACCCGCAAATAGTGCGAGATGCCATTCAAATACTGCATCGTGACCATCCCGATTTAATTGTGGATGGCGAAATGCAGGCCAATTTCGCATTCAACACAGAAATGCGTATGAAAAAATTCCCATTCACCAAACTGGGAAATCGTCAGGTAAATACCATTATTTTCCCAAACTTAAGTTCAGGAAATATTGCGTATAAAATGATGCAGGAAATTGGTCAATCTGAGGCCATTGGTCCAATTCTGATGGGATTGTCAAAATCTGTTCAAATAGTACAACTTGAAAGTTCAGTACGCGAAATCGTGAATTTGGCTGCATTTGCAGTGATGGACGCACAAAAATAAACGGCTGAAATTTTCTGATATTCTCTATAAAAAAACCTGCATATGAAATTCAATGCAGGTTTTTTTATATAATACCTTTTGATTGGCTAAAAAAATCAACTGATGCGATGCAATAAATTTTCTTTTTTTCTTAAAAAATGCAATGTAATTCCTGCTATATGAAATATGAGAAGCAACGCAAACAAGTTGCTCAGCAATTCATGAAAATAATGATAAATATTGAATCCGATAGGTGGCAATAACAAATAGTTGCCGCTTAGAATGGCTGGCCCCAACGATTTTGAGAACAAGGTTATAGTTCCCGAAATGGTGATCATGATGATAATGACTATCATCAGATAATAAATAAATGGGATAAGAAAATTATGAAAAGCACTTCCCGTTTGAATCATTTCCGGACGGGGATTCTTAAATGTATAAAATATACGTAAGGCAGTGAATATAAATACAAAAGTACCCAGGGCAATGTGAATACCAATGAGTAATAATTTTGCATCAGAATTATCGAGATCGCCCATCAGCTTGCCTATAACCCAGGCTACTGCTATAGCAATTGCACTGAACCAGTGCAGATATATGGTAGGTTTTGAGTATTTTGTTGGTGTCATTCTTTCAAGTAATAAATTCAAATTTGTGAATGCGAAAATAATAAATTTACCTTCAGAGAAAATTTATTGTTCATACTTTTATTGTATTACACAAACTTGGTGTATATTTATTAAAATCGGCTGGTGGTTTTAGCAATTAGTAAAACCTGCATAAGTATAATATAAAATGAAAAAAATAAATGTCACAAGGTATCTCTCAAAACTCACGCATTGAATGTTTGATGTCGTTTATTAAGTTACTCAGCGTCGAAAAAAATGCAAGCAGTTTTATACAATCTCACAAAGAGGAGTTGAGCCAAATAATACCCCACGATGTAGTAGATGCGGTACATCGAATTATGGAAGAAGGATTTGATTTGGAATTACTAAAAATTGGTATAACCAAAGCAATGAACTATTTGCACAAACCTCTTGTCAATTTTCCACCCTACGAGACTGACCCAAATTCATTGTTTCGTTTCCTTATAGCCGACAATACACAACTTGACAAAAAGTTGAAAAAAATGCGTAAGGATATAATCCATCTGAATAAAAATATCTCACAGGATACTCTTAGTAAAATATTGTACCAGCTGTCTGAAATTAAAAAAATGGAATTACACTACACGCTTATAGAGAATGTTGTATTTCCGATACTCGAAAAAACATGGCCCAATTTTAAATGCGTGCATGTAATGTGGTCTATACACGACGATATACGTTTGTATCTGAATAATCTGATAAAATATTTCAGTGTCCCAAATTTTGAGTTGCCATTGGTAAACAAAGAGTTTGGCAAATTGTATACAAGTATGTATGCAATCAAATTCAGAGAGGAAAAAATTCTTTTCCCGGTCATGCAATCTACCATTGAGCGGCAGCTCACCGACGAAATGCTGATAGAAGCTTTCGATTTTGGATTGCCATTTGTACGTTTTACCGAAAAAGTAATGAAAGGAAAGAAATTGAAAAAGCAAGCTCAAACATATAGTTCGCATGAGGTACAGCTATCTACTGGGGCACTCCAATTAGATGTACTCGAAAATATTTTCAATCTTTTACCCGTAGATATTACTTATGTAGATGAAAACGATACCGTAGTTTTTTTCTCAGATCCCCCACACAGGATTTTTCCACGTACTACCGCTATCATTGGTCGTTTGGTGCAAAACTGTCACCCACCCGAAAGCATGCATATAGTAAATCAGATAATTGAAGAATTCAAGTCAGGCCGAAAGCAAGTGGCCGAGTTCTGGATTCAGATGCGTGGGCGGTTTATACATATTTCCTATTATCCTGTTTTTTCAAAAGATAAAAAATATAAAGGGGTGCTTGAGATTTCGCAGGATGCCACCCATTTGCGCAGTCTCAGTGGCGACCACCGCATTTTGGATTGGGAGTAATTTTCTCGTTTTCACAAATAAAGCGTCCCATCTCGCAGAAATTGCAAAATGGGACGAAATTTTTAAATGAGTGGCACTGAATGTCTACGTGGTAATACCAAACAGACCACGTTTGCTTGTAATTATTGATACAACAAAAATTGCCAAAGCTATGCCGGTGTAAATAAGTACCGTTTTATGGTTCTTAGATCCGTTTCCTGCCCTTTTGAGCTTGAAATTGGCTATGGTGATGAGCACAACTCCCACAAGCATCATGCTTATGTGTTCTACTGTCCAGTATCTGAGTAAAGAGTCTTTCATGGTGCTTGCTGCAAATACTACAAAGGGACTTATAAAATAAAGTACAATGCCAAGTACCATCTGCACATGAGTAGTGATAGTGAGGATACCGTGCATTCTCAAGTCTGACGGGGAATAGTCCGTTTTCGTAATCATGCCTTTCACAGCTTTGATGAGTACATATAATAAGGCAAAAAGGATTACGAATCTGGTAAATGAGTGTAAGAGTAAAATAGGGTGGTACATATTTGTATTTGTTTATGAGGTAAAGGCTGCAAAATATATATCAAATATCAATTTTAAAAATCATTATTTAGAATACTATATTTATAATTGGATGTAATATGCATAAAATGAGAGTTATAGATATATTTTTAATAAAAAATGTTGCTCTATGCATTATTTGAGCAGTGGTTTAGTGTGCAAATTCATGCCATGGAAATCCAATTTTTATAAAGTCCATATCATTTCAAATGTTTTTATGTAAAATTGCATAAAAAATAAGTGTATGATAGCTCCAACTGAAGACAATCAGAAACTAAGTAAGCATTTAGTGCGCAGGTACAGTCTTACTTTAGATTTTGTGAAAAAAAATGTGGCGGCACCAGCCCGAATGCTCGATTTGGGTGTACAAAACAGATTTTCGGAAATATTGATTCAAAATGGATACCAGGTAAGCAATACCAAAGGTGAAAACCTCGACAATGATTTTTCTGCAGTTCAAAATCCGGATATTGAAGTGGTAACCGCGTTCGAAATATTTGAACATATGATGGCACCTTATAATGTTTTGAAAAACATTAAAGCACGCCGCATGGTCATTACAGTTCCTCTGAAACTTTGGTTTGCCAGTGCTTATTGGTCAGAAACCGATCCTTGGGATTGTCACTATCACGAGTTTGAGTCCAAACAGCTCGATCATTTACTGAAACGCACAGGCTGGGTGATAAAAGACTCGGCTAAGTGGACTGCACCCACCGGGGTGGTTGGTTTCAGACCAATTCTACGCTCTTTTGTACCCAGGTATTATGCAGTGTATTGTGAAAAAGCTTGATTTATATTTTTAACCAATGAATATACTTGTCATAAGCGATTATAGAGACTACCATACCACCCGGCCCGAGGCTGAAATTTTCAAAGGCTTGCGCAAATTGGGATTCAATATTTATGTACTTACTCCTGCTGGTTCCCAAATAGCTGAAGAGTTTATCGCGGTGGGTATACATGTTATTGATTTTTATACTCGAAAAAAATTTGATAGCGCCGATATTGCTTTTATTCGAACTAAGTTAAAGGAACTCAATATAGATATTCTCCAGTTGTTTTACTCCAAAGCCATCGTCAATGGAATACAGGCAGCCAAAGGTGTTGCAGTGAAAGTGGTATTGTATCGGGGCTATTCGGGCAATATTCACTGGTACGATCCATTTGCTTACATCAAATATCTGCATCCGCGGGTAGATAAGATATTTTGTAATTCTATTGGCGTGGAACAAATGTTTCGTCGTCAGTTATTTCTGGACAAGAATAAACTCATTACCATAAACAAAGGACACAGGTTAGATTGGTTCCAAAATACAGTTGCGCATGACATACGAGCGGAACTGGGCATACCTGCCGATGCACTTTTGCTTGTAAATGTTGGAAATAACCGACGCATGAAGGGAATAAAATATTTATTGGGAGCCATGAATTTGCTTCCCACCGATGCAAATATTCACCTTTTGCTCATTGGGCGTGATATGGATACCCCTGGCAACCTGAAGGTAATAAAAAGTGGCAATCACAGCCAACATATTCATATACTTGGTTTTCGCAATGATGTGCTTAGTATAGTTGCTTCTACTGATGCATTTATACTCAGTTCTATAAAGGGCGAGTCTATCACGAAATCCGTAATAGAAGCTATGTCGCTTGGCGTAGCGCCTGTGATAAGCGATATTGCGGGGAATATTGAATTGGTGGTGCACAATGAAAATGGGTTGGTTTTTCCATCAAAAAATATACATGAACTCGCTAAGTGCATGATGCTATTGTACAACAACAGAGGCTTGGCAAAGGAGTTTGGCAAAAAATCTCAATTGCACATTTCCGAAAAATTGAATAGTGAGCACACCATTCAGCAAGTGGCACTTATGTGCAATGCATTAATAAAGGAATAAAAAAAGCGGAGAGTGTTTACTTTCCGCTTTTTATTTGTAAAGGCAATGTATTTTAGGAGTATTGAGCCATAAATGTTTCTGAAAGCTCTACCATTTTGCGGGCACCAATGTGCAGAGGTACGCGCTGGTGCAAATCTGTAGGTTTTATATCCAGAATGCGTTTTCCACGTCCATCGGTAGCTTTACCACCAGCTTGTTCGGCAAGCAATGCCATCGGATTGCATTCATATATCAACCTCAATTTGCCGCTGGGGTGGCTTTCGGTTTCTGGGTAAAGATATATACCCCCCTTGAGCAGATTCCTGTGAAAATCGGCGACAAACGAACCAATATAACGGGATGTATATGGGCGATGTGTCTGGTTGTCAATTTCCTGACAGTATTTGATGTATTTTTTTACACCAATAGGGAAATGCAAATAATTCCCTTCGTTTATGGAATAAATATAACCTATTTGGGATGTTTGTATTTGTGGGTGAGAAAGGCAGAATTCACCAATACTAGGATCGAGGGTAAAACCATTTACGCCTCTGCCCGTTGTATAAACCAATACGGTAGATGAACCATACAAGATATATCCGGCGGCTACTTGCTTGGTACCTTCTTGCAAAAAGTCTTCGCGGGTGGCTTTGTGTCCTATAGGTGAAATTCTGCGATATATAGAAAATATAGTTCCTATAGATACATTCACGTCAATATTTCCGGAACCATCGAGCGGATCGAGTGCTACCACATATTTCCCATCGTTGGGCATATCTTCTTCAAAAGTTACTACTTCTTCATTCTCTTCAGAGGCTATTCCACAGCATTCACCACTTGCCTTCAGCGCAGCTATAAAACGTTCGTCTGCAAAAACATCGAGCTTTTTTTGAATTTCACCTTGGATGTTGATATCGTTCGAATCACCTAAAATATCAACCAATCCTGCTTTATTCACTTCGCGGTTCACAATTTTGGCAGCTATACCTATGTGGCTCAATAAGCGGCTTAGCTCACCTTTGGCATACGGAAATTCGGCCTGACGTGAGATAATGAATTCATTAAGAGTAATAACTTTCGACATTTTTATTCGTTATTTTGTGTATTTAACATTCCCCTTTGAGCATGGATAAAAATAAATAATACATTCGTGCTTTGGTTTTTGGAACAGGAAATGAATCCTTCGATAAACCGCATTAGTATTGAATTATCAATTTTCAATCGATTGCAAAGTTAGATAATATTTTAAAAAACTAAATCTTTTATTTCATTCCTCTATGGTAATTTACAAATTTGGTGGTGCATCGGTGCGAAATGCCGATGCTGTCAGAAATCTGGCAAAAATTGTATCTCAGTATCCCCGCCAGTTGGTTATAGTTGTTTCTGCAATGGGAAAAACTACCACTGCACTTGAGGAGCTGGTGAAGCTATACGTAGATGGTTGGTTCAATGCAGAGGGTAAGGCTAGTCGAAAACCTTTGACACAGGCACCTGATGAATCGCAGATTGCAGATATTGAGAACTGGCATCATTTTAAGAACCGTGCATTTGAGAAACTGGAGGAAATAAAGAATTACCATCTGGAAATTGTTCATGATTTATTTTCAGACCCCAAGCATCAGGTATATGAAGATGTAGATGTCTATTTTAGTAGCCTTACCGGAATGTTGAACTCAGAGCCATCAACAAATTATGATTATGAGTACGACCGCATTGTCGCTTTTGGTGAAATTATTTCCACACGTATTGTCAGTCATTACCTCAATCTCGAAAATATTCTCAATGAGTGGATAGATGCACGTAAATGCATAAAAACTACCAATTTCTATCGCGACCCCAAAATTGATTGGGAGAGTACTTCTAAACTTGTTCCGCTTGGGTTTCATTTCAAAAGAACTAAAATACATATTACACAAGGTTTTATTGGCTCTACTTCCGACAACCATACCACCACCCTCGGACGCGAAGGCTCAGACTTTTCGGCTGCCATTCTTGCATTCTCGCTCAATGCCGAATATATAACCATATGGAAGGATGTGGATGGCGTATATAATGCCGACCCCAAATGGATTGAAAAATCTGAACGTTTACAAAAAATTTCGTATCACGAAGCCATTGAACTTACTTACTATGGTGCAACTGTAATTCACCCCAAGACCATAAAACCGCTTCAAAATAAGCGGATTCCTCTTTACGTAAGATCATTTATTTCGCCCGAAAATCCGGGCACACTCATTCACAGTTTCGATGCACCCAATATAGGAGCAAATTCCGGGCTCACTATTCCGGTATTTATACGTAAACCCAATCAGGTTATGATTTCAGTAAAAACATTCGACTTCTCCTTCGTAGCTGAAGATAATCTGAGTCTTTTATTTGGTTTATTTGCCAAATACAGGGTACGCACCAACCTGATGCAAAATTCTGCCATAAGTTTTATGGCCTGTGTAGATTATGATGCCACAAAACTACCCAAGTTGGTGCGCGATTTAAGCTCTGAGTTTGATGTTGAAGTAACAGAGGATTTGGAATTGATCACCATCCGTCATTTCACACCAGAAGTAATTGAACAAATAATTGGGGATAAAAAAATAATCATTCAGCAACGGAGCCGCGTTACTGCAAGGTTTGTGCTTGGTAAATAATTTTAGTTGCTTTAATCCAAGCTTTCGTCCGCTTATATTCTAAATTTTATATAAACGCATATTCAGGAAGACGGTAATGCCATATTTATAGGTTTCCGTCTTCTTTTTTGTATATACAGTATGGGTATTCTATCTAATCTAATATCAATTGTACCACTATCTTATTTTAAGTTTAAACTGAACAGAATATTATAAAACATTTCATTGACATTTTGTAAAGCACTGAATAGGCACGAGATTTAGCACAGCATTACTCCTAGTACAATAATATCTTATAAATCGCACTTAACGAGCTTAAGAAGAAAAACAATCCATTCACACTGAATTCAGGGTATCTCAGTAAAAATAGTAAATCGTAATCAATGAAATATGTTTGGAATTGGGTGCAACATTTCGTATCTAATGGTTAAATGATTGGATATGTGTTCATAAGGTAATGCCATGTATTACTGCAATATAGCTTTCATACCAAATTATGCCACAATAGTTAATTCCCTGTGTTTAAATAAGAAAATGAGAAAATAACAAAAATTAACAATCTAATTACAAAATGTTGGAACATTTTATTACTTTTAGAAGTATAAAAACAAATAAAATGCGATGGTGTATAAGCACTTCTTATATACTATTGTATGTGACACAAGGCATAAGCGTTAAGTATTTTTAGCGTATCTTTGCAAGATATTAATTCAGAAATTCAAACCTATTTATCAATGAAGCATTTATACACTGTTTTGTTATCTTTATTGCTAATCACAGCTGCTAATAAATCTTATTCACAGGTAGTTCCTGACTTTGATTTAGTCATAGTAAATAATGGTTGCGGCATAGCGACGTACCAGTTTACCGACAAGTCAAAAAATAACGGACTTCCTGTAAATCAGGCAACAACTTATTACGCCTGGGATTTTGGCAATGGCAA
>JAIFMY010000029.1 GCA_020048155.1 Bacteroidota bacterium | reverse complement strand
ATTTCTTGCCCTGATGTTAAAAGCGTTTTTCGCATTTATAAAATCATTTTTAGTTTACGCATGTGTTGCACATGTAAGTAATGCTAGCGCCCAGAATGTTTGCAAGAGTTTATATTTAAACCAAAGTCAATTAGATATTTGTATTGACTCAATACCTGTATTTGCAAATTCGATAAAAATATTTTCGCCAGATACCCGGCCATATCCATTCAGTATATTTTATTCTGAACAGTTTACTTGGTTACACATTCAATCAGATACTTTTCCTGCTAAATTAAATATTTGCTGGCAACGTATTCCTTACCCTTATTCCAGTGAAATCCACATTTTTGATTCTACAAGTGTAGGTATTTTACCAAAGTACAATTCAAACCAAATACATACAGAGAACTTTTTTTTACCTCCAAAGCAAAATCTGAAAATTAATGGTGTATTAAATCGTGGATTAGGAGTTGGAAATACAAAAGATGCAAGCGTGCAATCAGGTACAACACTTAATATTTCTGGCGAAATATTGGACAGTACAACCCTTCATTTGCAATTCAATCAAAAAGAGCTGAATGCACAGTCTTACGCAGCCACATATTATGCCAATGATTTGAATTTTTTTAGCATGAAACTTCGCCACAAGCATTTTGCATTGGATGCTGGCGAGTACGATTATTCAGATACTCTTATTGCCAGGCTTCCGTACCAAGTGCACAGCACCGGTGTAATGATAGGCGGGAATCTGGACTCTGCAAATATGCAGTACTCTTTAACCATGAGTACCAAAACGGGGACCAACCGCCAAACAAGTATTTCGTTAATTGCCGGAAACCAAGGACCTTATACTTTCATACAAGAAATGCCCGGCAAAGTATTCATCATTGTGGGTTCAATTCGTGTGCTCAACAATGGTGCAGAACTAAGCAAGAGTTTGTATACAGTAGATTTGGTAAATGGCACAATTCTTTTTTCAAGTCTGTTCCCAATATTTGGTTCTGAACTCATTGAAATATACTTTAAATACAACGACTCTAATTTACAAAATTGGCTTATTGGGTCTGCTGCAAACTGGCAAATCGGGCAAACCAATCTGGGTATTTCCATTCTTCGAAATAGTGAAACTATTGCCGGTTTGGATTTCAATGATATGACTCCATCTCAACGATTGATTTACCAACAAGCTGGCGATAATAATGGTACAAATTTGAACCTGAAAAAGGTAAAGGTTGAAAAAAACACACAATATGGATATTACTTGCTAGCTGATACCTCGTTTTTAGGGATTCAATATACTGTTTTTCGCGAAGTATCTGAATATGCTGACTCCGCTTTTGTGCCATATTTCAAATATGTTGGCAATAAAAAAGGAAATTATAAACAAGTAAAAAGCCTTGTAAACAAAGTAATATACGAATGGTTTCGACCAATAGACGGAATTCCACAGGGAGATTATGAAGTAGCTTCCGAATTGGATCTTCCTGCAGATTACTCGCTTTACAATGCCTCTGCGGAATGGTTGAATATTAAAAATACTGCCACTGTTTGGATTTCAATTTCGGATATGGACAAGAATAAATATTCAGACCTCAATGACACCGATAACCGGGCTTCAGCCTTTGGTATGAACTATACTACTCAAATTTTGAATTATGGGCTTTGGAAACTGTTGTGGCATACTGATGGAAATTATATTCATAAAAATTATACTTCGCCCAGCGAATTGTTTAGTGCAGAAGACAGAAAACGATGGAATTTGCCTCTGGTATACCAAAATGGAAGCATTACAGAGGCAAATAGCAGCTTAAAGTTGATTTCTGAAAATGATAGGCTACTGGAAATAGGTGGAAGTTTGTTAGGCATTACTGATGTGTACCAAGGCGGCGCGGCAAACGCAAAAATACAATGGGTAGATGACTCTGAAAAATTGTATTTGCAAGCCCGAGGTCTGAAAGCCAGGTCCAATGCCATTAATTCTTCTGCTGTTTTTGTTAATATGTCTGCTGAGAAAAACTTGGCAGCACATATTTTGTATTTAGAAAATGTTCTTGAAAAAATTGTGTATGACACTGAAATAAAGCTACATGATAATTCGGAACTTATAAAATCTGAGCTAGGCTTCAGAAAAAGAGATACTAGCAATATATATTGGGACTCTAAACTTGGTTACCATGCATACCAAACAAACGATAGTGCGCGTGCAAACAACATACAATGGTCGTTTTCCGGAAATTTGTTTTTGCCAGTAGCGGGACAAGGAGCTTTGAGTAGCTATTTTATGATTTCAAAAATACAAGGGAATCAGAATATAGGGTTTTTACAAATAACCCGGTACAAACAGCAAATAATTAAATATATACAGTTATCGCAACAGATAGAAAGTTTTATAGGAAATGAACCTGTGCAGAATATTCGGTACATGAATGTACCCAAGGGCAAAGGTACGCATGTATGGAATGACAAAAATGGAAACGGAATTGCCGAAATAAACGAATTTGAAGCAGCATATTACACCGACCAGGCTACTCATATACGTGTGGCTTCATCAAGCATCGGTGATTTTCAACAATCCAAAAATCTCAAATTGAACGGAAACTTGAATTTCATGCCGCCTTGGTTGGGTGCTTATGGCATACAAATGGGTACAAGCCATGCATATCTGCTTACTAAAAAGATACGCAAGGAGGAAAATCTTTTTCGGAATTTGGGAGGTTTACTTTACGCTGATACCAATGGTTTGTCAAACCAATTTTATACTGAAAATGCATTTTTGTTGCAAAGCCGATTCATTTCCATTCAGGCTCGCTCCCAGTTCACCCAGCACTATATTTTGTTGCCGCTTGGGGCACATCATCTGAAAAACAATACATTCAATCTTCAATTTACTTCATTCGTACGTACTGGCTCAGCATTGTTATTTGATTACACTCATGCTATCAATTTGAGCAAATTTACTGCGGCAGAGCGCTTTTTCAATATAAAAAGCAATACATATGCTCTTACCTATAAGTACAACAATGAAAAACTGAATGAAATAGATATTGAACTTAAATATGCACAAAAATTAGAACAGAATACCATGCTGCGAAACAGTACGCCTTCAGCCAAAGTTGCGGCCAGAGGCGGAAAACAGGATGTGTTTAATGCCGAAATATCTGCTACATATGCTTATATTTCGCTAAATACAAACGCCGACACTTATTTCAGGTACGAATTGATGGAAGGCTTATCTGAGGGCAGCAACTTAATACTCCAAACGCAGGCTTCGTGGTACATATCGGCGCACTGGCTGGCTACCGGAAACCTGATGGTACGCGTGCTGGAGCATGGAAAACCTGTATATTCTGGAAATTTGGGCATAAAAGCCATCTTACAATAGACCAAGTGGTAGAAAGTAATATAGAATTATACTTCAGTATGTTCGAAAACATAAGCATATTTACTATTTTTGCACTGCATTTTTAAGTAATTGAAAAATATAAGACTATGGAATACGCACATCGCGATATTGAAAAACGGTGGCAAGAGTATTGGAAACAAGCCAATATTTATAAAGTCGAAACTGACCCAAGCAAACCTAAGTACTACGTGCTCGATATGTTTCCTTATCCTTCGGGAGCAGGGCTTCACGTGGGACATCCACTCGGGTACATAGCTTCAGACATATATTCACGCTATATGAGGCTCAAGGGCTACAATGTACTTCACCCTATGGGCTACGATGCTTTTGGGTTGCCAGCCGAGCAGTATGCGTTACAGACCGGACGACATCCCAAAGATACTACCAACGAAAATGTATTAAGATACCGTCAGCAACTCGAAAAAATTGGCTTTTCTTATGACTGGAGCCGCGAATTCCGTACTTCAGACCCCGATTACTACGAATGGACTCAATGGGCTTTTCTGAAAATGTATGCCCACTATTATAATACTCAGTCGCAAAAAGCTGAACCTATAGAAAATCTGATTGCCGAGTTTGAGAAACACGGCAACCTGCATGTCCATGCAGCCTGTGGCGATGTAATTTCGTTCGATGCGGCCCAATGGAAGACATACAGCGAGTTTGAAAAACAGGAAATTCTGTTTGCTTATCGCCTTGCATTTATGGCCGATACGGTGGTAAACTGGTGTCCTGCACTGGGTACTGTACTCGCCAACGATGAAGTAAAAGACGGTCTAAGTGTACGTGGCGGCCACCCGGTAGAGCAACGCAAAATGAAACAATGGCTGCTTCGCATTACTGCTTACGCTCAGAGATACCTCGATGGCATGGAAAACCTCGACTGGTCGGACTCTATAAAGGAATTGCAAAAAAACTGGATTGGGAAATCGGAAGGCGCTCAGGTGTTTTTCGACATGAAAGATTCAGATCTGAAAATTGAAGTTTTTACTACACGCCCCGACACTATTTTTGGAGCAACATTCATGGTACTGGCTCCCGAAAGCCAATTGGTACAACAAATCACCACTGCAGAGCATAAGGCCAAGGTGCAAGATTATATAGATGCTACCAAGAAACGCTCAGAACGCGACCGCATAGCCGATGTAAAACGTGTAAGCGGCGAATTTACAGGAGCATATGCCATCAATCCTTTCACCAATCTGCCCATACCTGTATGGATAAGCGACTATGTGCTGGCCGGATATGGTACCGGTGCCATCATGGCAGTGCCTGCGCACGACAGCCGCGACTATGCCTTTGCCCGATTTTTCAATCTGCCTATAGTGCAAGTAGTTGAAGGAGGTAGTATTGAAGAAGCATCATACGATGCCAAAGAAGGCAAAATGATGAACAGCCAAATACTTAATGGCCTTGAAGTAAAGGAAGCCATTCAAAAAATACTTGCCGAAATTGAAAACCGAAAACTGGGAAAACGCAAAGTGAACTTCAGGTTGCGCGATGCCATTTTTAGTCGCCAAAGATATTGGGGTGAGCCTTTCCCTGTTTATTACAAAGACAATTTGGTTTACCCACTTACTGAAGATAAATTGCCTTTACAGCTTCCCGATATTCAAGATTTTCAGCCTACCGCCGAAGGCTTGCCTCCCCTGGCCCGTGCACAAGACTGGAAAACCAACGACGGACACAGATATGAATACAGTACCATGCCCGGGTTCGCAGGTTCGTCAGCATATTTCTTTCGTTTCATGGATCCCCGCAACAACAAGGGGCTGGTATCGGAAGAAGCAGTGAACTACTGGCGCGATGTAGATTTGTACATTG
>JAIFMY010000099.1 GCA_020048155.1 Bacteroidota bacterium | reverse complement strand
AGATACAGTTTTTGGCCGGGTACATCGAGTATGGCTACCGCAAACATGCCGTTTAGTCTTATGAAACAATCTGTACCCCATTGTTCAAAAGACTTGAGAATAACCTCGGTATCGGATACGGTGTGAAAAGCATGGCCAAGCATGAAAAGCTCATCGCGCAATTCGCGGTAATTGTATATTTCGCCATTGAAAACTATGGCAAGTGTCCTGTTTTCGTTGAAAATGGGTTGGGCACCATTGGCCAAATCGATGATGGAAAGCCTGCGCATACCAATGGCAAACGGCAAATGCATAAAATGGCCGGCATCATCGGGGCCTCGGTGCTTTATGATGCCAGTAAGTTGCTGTAACACCTGCATGCCCGTGCTTTCGGGTATACGATTGGAAATAAAACCGGCAATTCCACACATACATCAAATATTTAAAGTATTTCTGACAGCGTAAGACCGCTTTCCCTGCGACTCGAAATAAGTGCGGGTTTGAATTTCGGCCAACAGGCCAATGAACAGAGATAATATGCCTACTAAGAAAAAGAGTATCACCAGCAAAGGCATAGGCGTTTCTATAAAGGAGCGTCCATCGAAATACTTGAGGTAGAGCATAAACAGGAAAGCTAGAATAGAAAACAGAATGCTCACCAGGCCAAACCCACCGAAGAAGTGAATGGGATTGCCCAGGTATTTCTCTAGGTATTTAATCACTAGTAAATCGAGTATTACCTTGAAAGTGCGGTTTATACCATATTTTGTTTTGCCAAACTTACGGGCATGATGGTTTACCACCATTTCGGTTACTTTGCCGCCTTGCCATGATGCATATATGGGTATAAACCTGTGCATTTCGCCATAAAGTTTTACGTTCTTTATTACATCGTATCTGTATGCTTTGAGTGAGCAGCCATAATCGTGCAGTTTTACCCCGCCTATGTGCGAAATAACCCAATTGGCTATTTTTGAAGGTAAAATCCTGCTCAATGTTTTGTCTTGTCGGTTTTTTCTCCAACCCGAAACTACATCATACCCCTGGTTGAGTGTGTATATAAGCTTTGGAATATCATTGGGGTCATTCTGGTTATCCCCATCCATAGGAATTATTATATCGCCCGTGGCATAATCTATACCTGCCGACATGGCAGCAGTCTGACCATAGTTTCTTCTGAAATTTACCACCTTTATATTGGTATCAGTTGCTGCCATGCGTGTAAGTACACTGAGCGTATCGTCTTTAGAACCATCGTTTATGAATATGATTTCGTACTCATACTTATTGGCAGACATAACAACTAAAATGCTGTTGTGCAGGATTTCCAGATTATCTGCTTCGTTGTAAACCGGAATGATTATAGATAGTTTTCCTATATTCTCGTTCATGCAATGGTTCTAGGGTAGATTTTATACCACTAAGCAACGTATCAATCCAATATGTTATTACACCACGCTTATTATCACGTTGTGTATATATGTAGCCTTCGCGCAAAATGATACGTCCTTTGCGCGGATTGGATGTAGGAATTAGGGTGTTGGCCAACATAGAGGTGATTCCTCTGTTATCCATACTTGAATCCCGCTTGGCTTTCATCAGGTTTACTTTCAGGTTGTGGTACCTGAGTCTCATGGTGCCTGTGGCAAGAGAGTCATTTCCCTCAATCACAAATCTTCCCCCATCTACAAATCCCGATTTGATGGAAATATTATTGGTATTTTCCAAATAGGGGTTTAGTATATTCAAATGAAAGGTATCTATGCTTCCGGCCAGCATGAACTCATTATTTTTAGAAAAATACGGTACTTTCCCACTCATTTTCATTTTGGCACTGTTCATGAGGTACGCCTCAAATTGCAATCGAAGGGGTTTCTTAGGAAAAGCGAAGGTGTCGATATTGGTTATATTCTGCGCATTCGCATTTATTCTGCTTATATTCAGATTTCCGGGTATTAATCCTTCTTCACGAAGTTCTTCCACCTCTATGGTGGAATTATTCAAGTACAATGAGTCTATACTGAAAGGAGTTTTCAGAGATTTCAGCATACCATAAAGCATAGGCTTTGTATTGGTAGTGTCTGACGGGTATTTCTTGTCGCGGAAAGTATAGTACCATAGGCCGTCTACTTCTGCCCTGCGCGTTTTGAGCCATTTTCTGTTTATAAACAAATCCCACTGCACTCCTTTGAGTGTAGTTTGGTTTATTTTCATTTTAAAATAAGAGCGTGAACTCGTGGCCTCCGACATGAATGCATAATAGCTGTCAACCGGCAAGTAGCTCATGTTGGTGATGCTGATAGAAGAATCGAGCAGGTTAAGTTTCATTTCCCCCAGTTTTAACTTAAAATCGGGGTTACGAAGCGGGAAATTGATGTTTGAAGCCACCAGTATCACATCTTCCCCAAAAACATTGTTTTTATCGATGGTGCGATGCACTGAGTCGAGAAGCAAGTTTTTCCACTCACCGTTTACATTGTTGAAGGAGTAGTATTTGTTTCCCCCTGCAATGCTGTCAAACTTCTGGATGATGTTATATTTTACGTCCATATTCGACAATTCAATATTTTTTGCTGATATGCTGTTCAAGTTTCGTTTAAATTTCAGATACAAATCGTTCACCAAAGTATCCATTCTGTATTGTTTTTTAATCTGAGGATAAGCAGTGTATTCGATATTCGCGTTTTCAAGTAGTAAGTATTGTATATCTACATTTTTGCTGCTGTAGTAGCTGTTCATATCTATTCCTTCGGCGTTGAGTAGAGGTGCATACAGATTTATGGTAGCCGATTTTTTGAATCGATGCAAGCGCGAGGTAAGCGAGGAATCGTTGGCGAAAGAATACGATAGGCCATTTCCGGTAAGAAATTTATTGGCAGAAGTATATCTGAAAAAATTGAGGCTAACAGTGTGTAGGCTGTCTTTTATAAAAAACTTAAAATCCCTGCCCTCTAGTCTAAGATCAGCAATAGGCAATTTGTTGGCGAAGGTGTGCCATGAAGCACTGTCGATGAATAAATTGGAGCTACTCATGGCAAAAACACCACTCATAGACGGCAATGAACTGCCAATGAGGCGCGTATTCCTATTAACTATAATCTCATTGAAGCGCACCGACCGTATATCTACCACTTTCAGCAGTTTGGGCATGGGCTGCTCAAACGGATTTTTTACCGCCTTATTCCTTTCCGGTTTGAATACGGGTGCCAGCCATTCTACCTTGGTCACCGGACAAATAATAGAATCTACCATCAGCCTTTTATTCATGACCAGTTGCAGATAATCTATTCCCCAAACCTTCACTGCAGGAATGCGGATATCAAAATAGCTTTTATAGTTGAGTGTGTCGGGTATCGCTTTTGAGGTGAGGCTCGCATTGTAAAGCGAAAGTTCTTTGGCTTTGGTATCTATTTTTATCCGTCCTACCTTGAGTAGGTGTATATTATCAGGCAATTCGTATTCATAAGCATCAAAATCTAGCTGCAAATTGTCAGACATGAGCAGTCTGCTGGAATTGCGAACTGAATCTACAGGCATAAACATATTAAAATTCAACCCAGTGAGCTTCACATCAAGTGTGTTGTTGCTGCGCGAATTCACTACACCTGAGGTATCTTTTCGTATCAATGTGATTTTGGCATTTTTCATCCAGGTCTGCTTTATATCTACCTCATCGGTAAAATGATACAGCAACTTGAAGAAGGACAAGTCGCGTAATCGAAATACCGAGGTATCTGCAGCTATCAATTCCATTTCCAAGCCGGTAATAGAATCGGGAGGCCCCATCAGTTCGTTGGCATCGGCTACTATGCTAACAGTAGTATCTCCTACAAAAGATAATATCACAGAATCTTCCATTCCAAAATCTGAGTCAATAAGCTCGCTGCCTCTTTTTCCGTACAACTTCTTTAACTGAGGGTACATTTCCTGTTTGAGATATGCATGATTTATGAGTATGGCATCAGCTTTCAGTTTCTTATCGAACCATGCTTCGGTGATGTCGAACTTACGAAACTCAATGGTATCTATACGCAATGTGGAGAGCGATGACTTTTTGTAATCCTTCATCAGCTGGAGGGCAGAAACCATAGAATCGGGCCACATATGCAAATCGCTTATGCGCAACACCGAATCGGCAGTAGAAAGGAATAGTGCATTTACCTTGAAAATGTGCGGGTTTTTGGGCGATCGGAAATAGAAATTGCGGAAGTTCAGTTGAATATCGTCCAGATAAACGATATCGTCATACGATTTTTTGCCTGTAGGAAAAACACTGACATTTGTAAAAAGAGCTTCCAGGTTTCCCATCGATTCCAGTTTTCGCTCATTTACTTTGCGCTGTGAGTAGTTGTATGAAGTATTAAGGATTTGGACTTTTCCAATCACTATTTTTTTCATGAAAGTACTTAACAGTTCCGAATCCGAATTGCGTTTTGGTTTCATTTCCGCCAATTTCAGTTGTGAGGTGTCCTCTTCGCGCAAAATGCTCACACTGCCATCTTGCAAAATGAGTTTATCTATTGGCAAAATGCCCTTATGGTAGGCACTATGCAAATGTATACCTTGCATAAGTGCATAGCTCATATTTCCGCTTATTGATATTTTTTTCCTGGCATTGGTTGAACTAAAAAATACTTCTTCGAACATTATTTTGTCGCTTCGGGTAGATGCAAATATATTGCGTGCTTTAAGCCGGGTATCTGATTTTTGCAAGAATACCTGCAAAAAGCCAACTGAAAACTCAATATCATCGGCATACAATATTTTGGCGGTGTTGAGGTGAGAAACCGAATCGAGCAAGAAATTGAATAACTGAATGTTTATATTATCCATCAGTATGGCTGGTTTATCGGCAGATTTCATATTGTGCACTTCAATAGAAGCATTGCTCAACTTGAAAGTATCAATAGAAACTTCCTTCAAACTGTTTCGGATAAGGGGGAAAAGTATAAGTGAATTGGCTGTGAACGAACTGGTATCAGTCTGGGTTTTATTGGCAGACCTTATTTTAATATGAGAGTTGTGTATTTCAATACTCGCCAGTCCAACTTTTTTCTTGTAAAACGCATCATTGAGGTCAACCCCATTTATTTTAAATACCGGAATATGTATATCAAAGGAACCTTCGGAATTGGCAGTATCTACTGTATGTATGCGGGTATTGAAGGTATACAATTCACCCAGCTCGGAGTCTATGTGTATGCTGTCGGTTTCAAGCATTTGCTTATCGTTGCTAAGTAACATACTATAGCCCTGTACATCTATATATACAGCTTCCGAAAAAAACAGTTGCTGCCCATGCAGAAACAATTCACCATTGAGATAAAACTTTTTGAGGGTGATAGAAATATTTTTGGCAAAGCTGGTTTGTTTGTTTGATTGAGGATTCTTTCGAAAATCGAATTCACCACTTTCTATCATCACTTTATCTATTTGCACAAGGTTCAGATAGCGAAGCAATGCGGGGTACAAATCTTCATTTACAGCATCATATTTTTCTTTGTCGTCTTTTTTGCTTTTAGGCAAGCCAAGTAGTTTTACTTGTGGATGGACAAGTGTGAATCGAGAGAATTTCAATTGCCTCCTTTTATACAACTTTACTATGAGCAAGCCTTCTAGGGTCAACCTGTCGAATTTGATATCGTACAAGGCAGCTTTTACATCGTCGTTTTCGCTCAGTTTGCGGTATAAGGCTGTATCGGGAGTGAGACTGAAACCAAACAGATGAAAACTACGGCGCCCTAAGTCGAGGCTCAAGCTATCGAAATGTACCGAATATACTCCTTTGCTTTCGGTATAAATAATTTGCTGAATAGTAGAACGCAAGATAGGTGTGGCAAAAAACAGGAATACCATCTCCAGCACAAAAAGCACAACTATAAACCAGACAAATATCCTGAGCAAAGGATGCATTCGCCTGCTTTTATGTGGCTTAGACTGCACATTTGAGTCTATGTCTGGCGTTGGGTTTTCCATGGCCTAAATATACGGAAAAGCAGGAATATCAAACATCCGGCATAAAAAACTGTTGCAATTATCACTTACAAACATTGGAAATATACACCTTGCGTTTAGTTTAGGTATTTTTGTATGTTTTTCATTACAATATTAGCAAATTGTACGCATAAATTACATGGTGAAATGAATGAAATAAGCACGCTGCAAATCAGTACCATATGCCATGCACAGCATTTTGGCAATGCACAGTATATACGCTCAGTTTCTACCGATAGCCGCAAGTTGAGTACCGATTCAAAAGCCTTGTTTGTAGCCCTGAGAGGCCCTAATCACAACGGCAACCAATACGTCAGCGAAATGTACCACAAAGGAATACGTGCCTTTTTGGTTTCAGAAATGCCTGATGATGCTGCCTTGCTTGCCAATTGCGCCATATTGCTGGTAAATGATACCTTGCAAGCCTTTCACCTTTTGGCAGCCCACCACCGCGCGCAATTTGAATACCCGGTTGTGGCCATATCCGGAAGCAACGGAAAAACCATAGTGAAGGAGTGGATATACCAACTGCTCTGGGAGCGCTTACACCTGGTGCGAAGCCCGGGAAGCTACAACTCGCAGATAGGAGTTCCTCTTTCGGTATTGCGTATGAATGCAAGTCA
>JAIFMY010000227.1 GCA_020048155.1 Bacteroidota bacterium | reverse complement strand
GTGATAGACTTTTATATTTGGCTTCCATATTCTTATTATTTTTGTAACAAGATACGATAGATTATTATATTTACAAAATGCCTATTTCAATTAATATAATATACACCACTTTTATTGAGTATCAATCCTACTTTATGATAATACCTATTATTTTTATGTTCAAAGTGTACACTTGATCCATACCCCCAATTATCATAATTTCCGCTTTCAATGACCACTTCAGGATTAGCAAATTCATCGCCTTCATTATTTTTAAAATCAACTTTGATAGAAACTTCAGCATTTGGGAAATAAACCTTCCCTGTCTGGGGTGGGTGTTTCTGCAAACTATCAGAAATACTAGTACCCAACCATATGGTGTCACCTACACTTACAGTATCATGGTCACGTATCAGGCTATCTATCGCCCTAAAATGATATTCTGGTGGACAATTCCCCAAAGTAAAGCAATCGTTACAACTTTGGTACAAAGTGGCCAACAATAAACCGCTAAATATAAATATTATTGATTTTTTCATAACATTCCGTATTATTGTCCATATGAGTTTAACAATGCATTCAAATTTGCATTATTACTTGAATAGAGTATTTGAAACTGTGAAATGAATACCTGTGGAGTGGTCACTGTCATATTAAGAATTGTATTTATCTGTCTTAAACTAAACCCGGTTACATTATCATTGAAATTTAACCCTCTATTCCTGTTAATAGTATTTTGATCTCCACGTTCATCAGCTCCTATACCATCCGTCATATCGTAAAATATACCATACGGAATCCACCTGTCTGCTACAGGTTCATCGAGCCAAGGACTTTCTCTTTCTTGTTCAGTACCAGTATTATATCTTCTAAGTAAAAATTCGTCTGCTATTGTTTCCGCCCAGGCTTCGCACATGCCTATGAGGGGTGCAGTTGCATCACCACGCGTACCATAAGGAGGATTGTTGCCAGTCAATATATTTCCAGCTTCAGCACTCACCAGGGTTGCCCAGAAACCCACACCTACTCTGTTATAATGAGAAGTGTGTCCGAGCTCGTGATACACCATGTGATTTAGTTCTTCACTTCTAATAGTATCTCCTGCATCATATTCAATGATTACGTCAGGCATCCGGAGACCTATGGCAGTGAGTATATCAACATTGATTACCTTGTTTATTTCAGACAACCATGCCAAAGTTTGGTGTCTGATGCTAAATGGATCATTGAAGTGTCCAAACATCAATGTCGCACCATCTCTTCTATTGTTGTTCCAGTGTGCATAAATATTAAAACCCGCAGGCGGAGTAGATATACCTGTTTGGTTTGCAAAATCATAAAAATCTTGTACTGCATTTTGTATATGTGCCCATAGACGAACCTGATTGTCACTACCAAACCGTATGATCATATTATCCAGGTTACTGGCACTTCGCCATCCATCGAAATGGGTAGCGGGTATTGCCAAAACAGTCGGCAATGTAATTATACCACCAAAATCGGTTGTATTCATTGCCCGTATGCAGGACTTAGAGTTGCAAAACAAAACATTGACCTGCGTACCAGCATAAAATCGCCTTGAGATCGAGAATTTCCCCAAATCATTTGTTTCAGCTGTTAGTAATCGCCCGAAATGAATGACCTGCACCTTTGCGCGCCTTACAGGAGACCAATCATTTATCTCGGTATCGTATACCTGTACTATGCCACTTGGACTTTCCCCAAATTTAAGCGCACTCTCTCCCTCAGGCAAGTATCCGCATAGTTGCATGGCAGTTTGCTCCAACCCTTCATCTTCGGGGAAAGCTGTCCAATATTTCATATGGGATATCAGTAAACGCATAATCAGGCTCAACTACTGTATATAGCCATGTAAAAGATTGATTGATGAGTGTAGTATCTTGGTAGTATGTACCACTTACAAGAACTTCATAATCGAAAGGTATAGGCGAAAAGTACATTGATGTATCTTGGGTAAGTCCAGCCAATTGCTCTACAGTTTCGGGTAAAAAGCGTACGTAAAGTTTATGTACCAGCACATCGCTACTTTTCAAGCCTTTCATCTGCATAGCCTTTCGTATGTTAGAAAGGGTATAAGGATTGTTCAGTTTATTGCCCAATACTACTTTATCGCTTCCTTGTTTAGCAGGCAATATTTTATACATAGAATTGCCAAGTTCAGGGTTTGCAAATTCTTCTTTCTGACAAGAATTTACCACCAACAATATGGGTAGCAAAAACGCACCCATAAGTGCAATTAATCGTTTTTTTTTCATTTGGTTAAATTTAGTTAGTAAAATATCGCTGCAAAGCTACATGATAAAACGCTATGTAACCGCGGAACAATGATATGTTTAATAACAGACAGTAACTTCAAAAAGGAGTAAGCAGGATATGCACTTGGTTACAGAATGTAACAAAATACATGTTCACAAAACTAGTCAAATACAAAACGGTATAAAATTAGTTTGGTAAGTAAGCTATATCATTTTATTCCAAATTACAACAGATTATAGATATAGGTAATTTATCTTAAAATTGCAGGCAAAAATCTTCGTATAAATATTGCATTGGGTATATTTCATATGTCTTCTCATTTCCCATTACACATACTGTCGTTCGCCAAAAATAGAAGTGCCTATGCGCACCATATTGCTGCCCTCACTGATGGCCCACAAATAGTCGTCGGACATCCCCATAGAAATAAATGTGAACCCATCGTCGGTGGCAAAATATCTAGCTTTCAGCATCTCATATATATTCTTCAGTAGCGCAAATTCTTGCCTTACCTGCGCTTCGTCTTCAGTAAAAGTAGCCATGCCCATCACACCACTTATCTTCACCCACTGCATACCAGCGTATTCAGTACTACTAAGCAATGCATTGGCCTCCTCCAAATTCAGTCCAAATTTGGTCTCTTCGGTGGCTATATGAAACTGCAATAAGCATGGAATGATTCGCTTGTTTTTTTGTCCCTCCTTATTGATGGTCTGTAAAAGACTCAAACTATCAACCGAATGAATAAGAGCCACATAAGGCGCAATGTACTTCACTTTATTGCTTTGCAAATGTCCAATCAGATGCCACTCAATGTCTTTGGGGAGTTCCTGATACTTTGTATTCATTTCCTGCACCTTATTCTCACCAAACACACGTTGCCCTGCATCATAAAGCTGCTGTATAGCACTGGTTGGCTGCGTCTTAGAAACCGCTATCAGGTGTACATGAGCTGGTATTGTATTCAGTAATCCGGCATAATTTTGAAGCAAGGTACTCATAGCAAATATTATAAAAATAAAATCAGGCTCACAGCCATTACCGCCATTCCGGCTACTAGGCCATATATAGCATTGTGATGCTCACCATATTCTTCGGCAGTTGGCAGCAGCTCGTCCAACGAAATAAAAACCATAATACCCGCCACTGCACCAAATAAGAACCCAAATACCACAGGAGTAATAAATGGCAACAACAACCAATACCCAATAAGGGCACCTACAGGCTCGGCCAATCCCGACAAAAATGATAGAATAAATGCCCTGCCTCTATTTCCGGTAGCATAAAATATAGGTACACTCACAGCTATGCCTTCGGGTATGTTGTGAATGGCAATTGCAAAAGCAATGGGTATGCCCAGATTGGGATCCTGCATGGCGGTAAGAAATGTAGCCAAACCTTCGGGCAAGTTGTGAATAGCAATCACAATAGCCGAAAAAAGCCCCATTTTCAGAAGTTTTTTTTCACGAATAGAAGCTACATTATATTTTTCATCGTCAATCTCCTCTATTTTCTTTATCTCGTGAGGGTTCTCGCTTGAGGGTACCAACTTATCAATAATAGCGATAAACACAATGCCACTAAAAAAGGATGCTACAGTAACCCAATTGCCTTGTACCAAGCCAAGCTCACCTACAAGACTGATACGTGCCTTCGACAAAATCTCTACAAGTGATACGTAAATCATCACACCTGCCGAAAAGCCTAAAGAAATACTCAAAAAGCTTGTGTTGGTTCGTTTGGTAAAAAACGCAAGTATACTGCCTATTCCGGTAGCTAATCCGGCAAAAAGAGTAAGCCCGAATGCAACCCAAAAATTATCTTCAGACATGTATCAATTCATGTTAAAAGTTCGACAAGAAGAATTTAAAACAAAATTCCGGAATAGCAATCCGGACATCAACAACAAAGATAAACATACAAGCACTAACAAATCTCAAATTTGTTTATTTTTAACAGTAAACCAAGAAGAATAATTTTGGATTTATTTTTTCATTTCTGGGTAAAATATAGTACATTGCTCCTTTACAGCAAAGCTTGAGTTAAACGACCAATTGAAAAATAAACGGTTGAATGGAAGAAAATAAAGAAAAGGATCTGGTATTCAGATTGGCAACCCTTATAAAAGAAAACAAAGACCTTACTGCGCAAGTAAAGGAGCTTACTAATAAGTACGAAAAGCTTATTGACGAAAGTGAAAATTATCAGCGCATTCTGGCCAAAATACCCTCAGAGCTGCTTCCGGAAGACATTAAAAATAATATGGAAAGCAAGACCCTGCGATTCAAAATGGCAACCGTTATGTACGTTGACATTCAGGGGTTCAAAGTGATATCGCAGGAGATGAATTCGCAAGAAATCATTGATGAGCTCGACCAAATATTTTTTCACTTCAATAAGATTGTGAAAAAATATAAAATTCAGAAAATCAAGACCATAGGCGATGCTTATATGGCTGCCGGTGGTGTACCAATCAAAAACATAACTAACCCCATAGACGTTGTGCTTGCGGCCCTTGAGATGGAAACCTATCTCAATGATTTGAAAGAACAATATGAAGCCCAAAACCGTCATTTCTGGGAGCTACGCATTGGCATACATACTGGCCCTGTGACTGCTACTGCCCACGGCAAGAAAAAAATAAGCTATGATCTGAAAGGCGACACTGTAAACATAGCCACCCGCATGGCTTCGGCTTCAGATGTTGGACGCATAAATATTTCGGTAATGACCTACGAGCTGGTTCGTGAATATTTCAACTCAGAATATCACGGCAAGATACCTGTAAAATACGTAGGCGATTTAGACATGTACTATATAAAACGTATTAAACCCGCATTTTCTGCCGACAGAAAAACAGGCCGCGTGACTAACGACATTTTCCAAATCAGATACAACCTGCGCCAACTTACCGATTTGCAAGAGATTTTATTGGATAAACTCGAGAAAGAATTGCCGGCATTTCTGTTTTATCACAATTACAAACATACCATAGATGTATTCAATCAGGCTGAGCTTATTGGTATAGGTGAAGGCGTAGACGATGAGTCAATTCTTCTGTTGCGCACAGCAGCCTTGTTTCACGATTCCGGCCACATCATAGGGTATGAAAATCACGAATACTTCGGAACTCAGATAGTACGCGAGTGGTTGCCAAATTACAACTACACCCAAGATCAAATTGAGAAAATTTGTACCATCATCATGGCCACCAAACTGCCGCCACAACCACAAACCTTGCTCGAAAAGATAATTTGTGACTCCGACCTCGATTATCTGGGGCGCTCAGACTTTATTCCGGTATCGAATACCCTCTACAGGGAACTGAAAGCACAAAACAAAATAACATCGTTCAACGATTGGAACAAATTGCAGGTCAAGTTTCTGAGCCATCACCAGTTTTTTACTGACACTGCGAATAAATTGCGTGAAGTAAACAAGCAGAAGCAGATAGACCGCATAAAGGCCTTGATTGTGGAAGACGAAGATCTTGCGCGTAAAATAGAAGAAGATCTTGAAAGAGAAGCCATTGAAGCCCTTGAAAAGCAAGTAAAAGCTGTCATAGAGGAATCTAATGGTGATGCCGATGATTTTGACAATGAAGATTGAATCGTTTGAAGAAAACGTATTTATTATAAAAATGATAACCCGGACAGATTCCCGGGTTATTTTTTTTTGGAGAATATATTTCCTATTTGTTACAGATTTTGAAAATGCTTTCTGCTTTCCATAACACTTAAATAAATTCATATCTCTTCATATGAATTTACCCAGATTTTTTTTCAGGCATATCTTTCATTTGTGAAATTACACAAAGCAAAATCTATATATATCTGTATTTCAATTATTTAATCTAAATAATACATTATATATTAAGTTTCTTTAACGAATATTATCAATAATTAGTCTAAATAAATTTCGAAGACGAGCAGGCGCATACTACTTTTGTTCCAAACAAAACTGTTTTACTTTAAACAATTCTAATTTAAACAAAACCGATGAAACCAAAAAAAACATTAAGCTATCCGGTTCACGAACTCATCGAAAAAAGATGGAGTCCACGTTCGTTTGCGGGAAAGCCGGTTTCAGAAACAGACTTGCTGAGTATGTTTGAAGCAGCTCGTTGGTCGCCCTCTTCATACAATGAGCAACCTTGGCGTTTTATATATACCTTCAAAGGTACCGACCCAAATTATATAAAACTATTCGATACACTAAGTCCCAGCAATAAAGAATGGGCATCTAGGGCGCCCGTCTTAATATTGGCGTTGTACAGAGTGCGTTCTGAACACACGGGTGAGTTGAATGTGAAAGCAACTTTCGATTTGGGAGGCGCGGTTGCCAATATGATACTCGAAGCTACATCCAGAAGCATCTCAGTACATCATATTGGAGGCTTCAATATTCCATTGGCAACCGAAAATTTCAATATTCCCGAAGAATACAAGCCTTTTGTAGTACTTGCAGTTGGTTACCATGGAGAGCCTGATGTATTGCCCGAAGGGCTTAAGTGGAAAGAAGAATCGCCTCAAATTAGAAAGAAAACATCGGAAATTATTTCAAACGGAACTTTTAACTTTAATAAATAACAATTCTATGCGTAAACTATTATTTGTGTCTATATTGGCACTCTCAGTTACAGTTGCATGTAACCAACCCAAAGGTGAGAAAACAGAAGCAGGCGATGCTCAGAATGTAGATTCTTCAGCTATGTCTCAGGCAGAAACTCTAAATGTAAACTTAACTACCAGTACAGTAGAATGGTTGGGTGTAAAACCTACTGGCCAACACAATGGTACCGTAAACATTACTGAAGGTTCAGTAAGTGTAAAAGGCAGTGAATTGGTAGGTGGTTCTTTTTCTATAGACCTGAAATCTATAAAAGTACTAGATCTTACCGATACAAAAATGAATGCAAAACTTACAGGTCACCTCAACTCAGCTGATTTCTTCGACACTGAAAATCACCCGGTAGCCAAATTTGAAATAACTGGTGTAGCTCCTTTCACAGGTACACTAACACAGGAGACTACTGTAAAACCAACCCATACCATTACAGGTAATCTTACTATGAGAGGTACAACTAAAAGTATTTCATTCCCAGCACAAGTTACAGTAAGCGGAACCAGCGTAAGCGCGGTAACTCCGCAGTTCTTGGTAGATCGCACTCAGTGGGGAGTAAACTTCAAATCTAAAACCATCGATGCTAAATTTAAAGATGACTTCATCAACGATGAAATTGGTCTTACAATCAAACTCGAAGCTTCAAAATAATTTTGTAATTCAATAGGTTTACATTTTTTTCAACGAGGCTGTCCTATCATCAGGCAGCCTCTTTTATTTTATAAACCGGTAGAAAGTAAGGCTAGAATTGAGAGGCGATCCATTTAAAAAGTCCAAGTAAATCGGAAGCAGTTATCAGTACCACAGCCAGTAAAAAATTTTTCAGGAACACTACTCCCATACGTTTGGCATATTTAGAAGCCAAAAAGGCACCAACAATACTGCCTGAAGCCACAAGCAGACCTGCCAAAGCATTTATCTGACCATTGTACAAATACACAACCAGCGCAAAAGGAGTATAAATAAGCACTATAAGCAATTTTATAGCATTGGCTTCTACCAGATTCTTGCCAGATGCCAGCACCAAGGCTGCCAATAAGAATAAGCCTACACCTGCCTGTATAAACCCACCGTACACACCAATCCCAAAATATATAACATACTGCCAGTTATCTGACAAAGGCGCCTTCTGTCCGGTGTGCTCCTTAATCCATTTTTCGGAGTTAAAAATCATAGTAAAAACCATGACTACCAACATGATGCCAATGGCTATTTCCATGCCCTTCGCAGTTAATTGTGAAGCACTTACAGCTCCTATTACAGAGCCCAATACGGAAGGAATAATAAAAATGCTGAGTTGTTTGAAACTAAGTATCCCTTGCTGCTTAAAACTGAACACAGCTGTTATCGACTGAAAAAGAATACCTATTCGGTTGGTTCCATTGGCAACAGTAGCGGGCAAGCCTGCCCACATAAGCATAGGAAGTACAAGCAATGACCCACTCCCCGCAATGGTATTGATAAAACCTGCAAGTAGGCCTGCAAAAAATAATGCCGGATATAAAAACCATTCCATAAATAAGTTTTTTTATCCGGCAAAAGTATAATTTTTAACTACTATTCCATTACATCTACAATAAGCGGATTGCCTTTGTAGTTTGATTTGCGAAGGGCTTTGATTGCAGGATTGAGATAGCTACGGTCAATTTCGAACGAAGTTTGATCCCTGAATACCTCAATACGACCAATTTCTACAGTCGATAAGCCTTTCTGCTTGATTATAAGTTCTATGATATTGCCTTTGGTAATTTTGTCTTTAGAACCCAAATTGATAAACAATTTCTGGAATTCTATTTTATTTTTCCCTTTGCCTTTAGAATCGCTTCTGTCTTTATTGTCTTTTTTCCAACCTGAGTCTCCATTGGCAGTTCTGGTTCCAGTGCTTCGCTTATCAGAGTCATCACGTTTGTAATCTTTTTTTCTATCGCGAAAACCACCGTCAGACCTACCAGACCGTTCGTCGCGGCTGCCGGTACCTCTACCACGGTCGCGATCTCTGTCTCGCTCGCCATCTCCCTTTCGTTCAGACTTATCACGGTCTTTTGCATTCACATTCAAGTCTTTAGAATTCTTGTAATAAGTAAGAAATCTATTAAACTCAACAGAAATAAAGTGTTTTATAAGATCTTCGCGGGTGAACGTTTCGAATTTCTCATAGATGCCCGGTAAAAATGATTCAATCTGTGAATGATTTACTTCTATGTTTTTTACAACATCTACCAAGCTCATTATTTGGTTTTCACAAATTTGCTGCCCGGTAGGTATTTGCTTTTGTTCAAATTTCTTATTGATAAATTTCTCAATCTGACGCAATTTCATGAGATCTTTCGAAGAAATAAGCGATATAGCTACACCACTTTTACCAGCTCTTCCGGTTCGACCCGAACGGTGAACATACACCTCAGAATCACCGGGAAGATTGTAATTAATCACGTGGGTAATATCGTTTACATCAAGTCCCCTGGCAGCCACATCAGTAGCAACTAATATTTGTAATGTGCCGGTACGAAAACGTCCCATCACATTGTCGCGTTGGGCTTGTGTCAAATCACCGTGCAAAGCATCGGCATTATATCCATCTTCAATGAGTTTATCAGCAATATCTTTGGTTTCAGTTCGTGTTTTACAAAACACAATGCCATAAATATTGGGGTAAAAATCGGCCAGTCTTTTAAGAGCCAGATACCTGTCTTCATTGCGAACCAGGTAAAACTGATGGGCGATGTTATCGGCACCTGCGTTGCGTTTGGCTGTAACTATGGTAAGAGGATTTTTCATATAATTCTGCGCTATGGCTTGCACTTCGGCAGGCATAGTAGCAGAAAAAAGTAGGGTTTGGCGGCTAGCTGGGGTTGTTTCCAGAATGGTATCTATGTCCTCTTTAAAGCCCATATTGAGCATTTCATCAGACTCATCGAGTACGAGCCATTTAATAAAAGAGAAATTAAGTTTCTTTCGGTGTATAAGGTCAATAACCCGGCCAGGTGTACCAACTACTATCTGAGCATGATGTCTCAAATCGCGTATCTGTGTATCTATACTGGCACCTCCATATACAGGAACTACTTTGAGGCCGACAATGTATTTTGAATACTTTTTCAAATCATTGGTAATCTGAATGCAAAGTTCACGTGTTGGGCACAAAATAAGAGCTTGGGTTTCAGGCAGCGCTGTATCAATGTTATTAATAATAGGTAAACCGAATGCAGCGGTTTTACCGGTACCTGTTTGCGCCAAAGCGATTACATCTTGTGTAGATGTGATAATATGAGGGATTGTTTTTTCTTGTATAGGCGTTGGGGTCTCAAAACCTAACTCACTGATTGCCCGAAGTATAGAGTCTTCGATGCCCAAATTCTGAAAATGCTGCATGTAATTATAATGAAGTTTGATTAATTCAAAAAAACACATTTTGCGAAAGTGCTTTATTTGAGTGTACAAAGGTATGCAATTAGTTTTAAAACATTGCGATGTAAAAAGTTATTATTTTGTGAATACAATAATGTTACAAATAAAACCAAACACAATAAGTTAGGTGTTCGTAAAAAAAAATATTCCTGTTTGTGTACCTAAAACACTTCTTTTGTACGATATTTGAAGCAATAATAGATGTACTTATTGAAAAATAAACAGGCACAGGCATAATTAACTAATTGATGAGCAAGATTATCTTACTAGTTCTTTTACTCAGTTTTACTTTTAGCAATGCAAGAGGTCAAATTGATAAGAACTTGCTAAAATCTGCTTTGGTTGAAAAACTTATTCGCTATACAATTTGGCCCAACAAAACACAAAATGAGGTAAAAGTAATTGGAATATTCGGCAACAGCGATTTTACCGATGTTTTTGTACATTTTATCAGTTCAACCAAATACGAGGGCCATTATCAGATAGTAAATGCAAAAAACTATTCTGATGTTACTAAAGCCGATGTTTTAATGTTCGATGGCAATAACAAAGAAGAATTGGAACGAATATTAGACAAATGTGAAGGACTGCCTGTTTTGCTGATTTCTGAAAAAGAGCTATGCTGCTCTGAAAGAATGCATTACACAATATACACACGTATTTACGACAGTGGCAATCAAACAGAGCAACTTCATTTTGAAATTAATACTGCCGATTTATCTAAATCAGGGTTGAAACCAGATATCCGCCTTCTCAATGTGGGAAAAATAGTAAAACGCTAAATGAATGATTCTATTAAGAAATCTGAAGATACATCAAAAACTCATCATCATTTTCACAGTTTTTGGTGGAATAATGACCATAACGTCTACTTTCATCACCTTTATAAATGAGCTGAGTCTCGAAGAAAAAAATCTGGTTCGAAATGCAGAGCTGCAAGCCAAACTAATTTCTGAATACTGCGCATTGCCACTTGATTTTAATTATCCTGATGAAGCATTAGAAATACTACAGAAACTCAAAAATATAAAAAATGTTTCATCGGCATTGTTGCTAAACGCTTCAGATTCCGTTTTTGCCAGATATGATCGTGACACTGAAAGCGAACATCTTTCCCTGTATATAAGTATGAACGAAGGCCACTACTTGCACGACAATCACTTGCACGTATTACAGCCTATTTATCTGGAAGGAAACCAGATAGGTAAACTGTACATGATGGTGGATACCAAAATGAATGAACTCATAAAAGAAAGGTTATATACAGCATTGTTACTTTTCTTTGTACTTTTTATTTTTACTATTTTACTGGCTTGGCTTGTGCAAATAGTTATAGCACAGCCCATCATCAATCTGACGTCAATTACTCAAATTATTTCGAAGAAAAATGATTACAAGACGGATATTTCGAGGTTAGGGGAAGATGAAATTAGCAAACTCTACAATTCCTTCAACCAGATGATGAAAACGATTCACAATCGCGACGAAAAATTGCAGGAAACCATAAAAGCACTTTCCGCCAGTGAACTCAGATTTAGAAGCCTTGTTTCAAATCAGACAGGTGTGGTATACCGAGCAAATGTAGACCAACACTGGACTATGTCTTACATCAGTCCTCAGATAGAAGACCTAAGTGGTTATAAAGCTGAACATTTTATAAATAACAATAAGTTATCCTACAAAGACATTATTTTCAAAGAAGATATAGAAGAGGTTCTGAAAGATGTAAAAGATCGTTTCAAACTCGAATACCGAATTGTGACCGCAAATAGTGCACTAAAATGGGTGCACGAGCAAGGACAAATCATCAACGATGAGGAGTCAGGATTGTCATGGATAGATGGTGTAATAATTGACATCACCGATAGGAAATTACAAGAACAGGAGCTTTTGGAAAAAAACGAAGAACTCGAACGTTTTACGTATACCGTTTCTCATGACTTGAAAAGCCCTTTGGTCACCATCAAAGCTTTTACGGGATATTTGCCATCGGATATAAAAAAAGGCGACGAGGTGCGCATAAATAAAGACTTGCATTTCATACAAAATGCCGCAGAAAAAATGAGTCAGTTACTCGATGAATTGCTTGAACTTTCTCGCATTGGTCGCAAAGTGAATCCCCCTAAAACTATGAATTTTGAAATTTTGGTAAATGAAGTATTGCAACTTGTGGCTGGTAGAATAGAGAAAGCGAAAATCAATATAAAGCTCAACATTGCCCCTGTAAATATCACAGGTGATATACCACGTCTAACAGAAGTGCTACAAAACCTTATTGACAACGCAGCCAAATTTACTTCTGATTCTGAAAATCCGACCATTGAGATAGGGACCTTAATAGAGCAAGGCAATACAATATTCTATGTAAAAGACAATGGAATAGGAATAGACCCAAGGTATATGCATAAATTATTTGGATTGTTTGAAAAACTGGATGCCCATTCAGATGGCACTGGTATTGGTCTGGCTCTTGTAAAGCGGATTGTAGAACTCCACAATGGAAAAGTTTGGGCAGAATCTGAGGGCCTTGGCAAAGGAACGACCTTTAAATTTAAAATAGGTAACACTTTTACACCAAAAAACACAGCAGCTTTGTACCAATAAATTTATTAATAACCGGAGATGTTTTTTTTTACTAAAGAATAATTTTGTAAAACAAGGAATCAGAATTAACTTACACTACAATTGAAATATTTTTTTTTACTTTTATGAACAAATAATGCCATTACGAAGAATAATGAGATTAAACGAAAATATATCAATATTACTGGTTGAAGACAATCCTGCACATGCTGAAATTGTACTCAGAAGTTTTGAAACTTATGACATGAACGAAAATATTTTTCATGTATCAGACGGACAAGAAGCATTAGATTATTTATATCGCGAAGGAAATTTTGCGGGAGGTAACGCCAAACGAATTCCCGACTTAATCATACTCGACCTCCGATTGCCCAAAGTAGATGGCATAGAGGTGCTAAAGAAAATAAAGTCAGACATCAAATTCAAAACCATTCCTGTTATTATTCTTACCACATCAGAGTCGGACAAAGACATTGCGAAAGCTTACACAAACCATGTTAATAGTTATTTGGTAAAGCCCATAGACCTCGAAAAGTTTGGAGAGCTTATTGAAAGTTTTGGTTATTATTGGTTTTCATGGAATAAATTTCCAGTAAATTAAAAATATGAATCAGGTGAATGTCCAAAAAATAGTTCTACTCGAAGATGAGCCTGCACATGCAGAAGCCATAATCAGGGCTTTCGAATACTCAGGTGAATATGAAATAATACATTTGTCAACACTTGCTCAATTCAAATCATATATCATACAAGAGAACGCTGATTTAGTCATTACAGACTTAAATTTGCCTGATGGTGATGCATTCTCAATTCTGAATCAGGAGTTTCACAACCACGCTTACCCAATGTTGCTAATGACTAGTTTTGGCAACGAGGAAATTGCAGTACAAGCCATTAAATCCGGTGCATTCGATTATATGGTAAAATCGGAGCATTCATTTATCGAACTTCCACGCATTTCAGGACGTATATTGCGCGAGTGGAGCCTCATGCAGCAAAGCAAAGAAGCTCAAAATGCCTTGAGAATAAGCGAAGAAAGGTTCAGGCTTGTACTTGATGCTACTTCAGATATTATTTGGGATTGGGATATGCGCGTGGATTATCTTTATCTTTCCAATTTATTCTATAAAACATTGGGCTACAATTCAGATGAATTTGTACATACATTTGATCATTTTATGAGTTTAGTTCACGAAGGCGATGTAGATTTACTTACCGACACACTGAAACACCATCTGAATGGCTCGTTGAGTGAATTTAAAATGGAATTTCGCATCAGAAAGGCAAACTCAACATTTCTTTGGGTTTCCATGCGTGGCAAAATTGTTGATAGAAATGATAAAAAAACACCTATTAGACTGGTCGGATCGCTACAAGATATTTCTGAAAGAATGATTTTTGAAGAAGAACTTATACGCGCAAAAGTAAAGGCCGAAGAAAGCGATAAACTTAAATCTGCATTCTTGGCAAATATATCTCATGAGATTAGAACTCCTATGAATGGAATTTTAGGTTTCTCTCAATTACTAGCTTCTAACACTTACGCCTCTGCCGCCCGCCAAGAAGAATACATACAATTGATTTTGGATTCCAGCGAACAACTCCTCCGAATTGTAAGCGATATACTCGACATCTCCAAAATAGAATCTAATCAAATCGAAATCATTACCGAAACGATAGACTTAAGAAACCTGATGCGCGAATTGGTAAGCATATATTCTGTAAAAGCAGCAGGCAAAAAACTTGAATTTTTTCTCAAAGAAGGATACATTTCTTCCGATAATTTGGTGTATATAGATTCAGCTCGTATTAAGCAAATACTTGGAAATCTGATTGATAATGCTATAAAATTCACATTACACGGTAGCATAGAAGTATCCTATTTTGTAATGAATAAGCAATTAGAATTTCATATTTCCGATACTGGTATTGGCATCTCAGAAGAAAACTTGCCTTTTATATTTGACAGATTCAGACAAGTAGAACTTTCATTTACCAGGCATTTTGGTGGAACGGGGCTCGGATTGTCTATTGCAAAAGCCCTTACTGAAATAATTGGTGGTAGCATACAAGTAAACTCTAAACTTAACAAAGGCTCTACATTCATCATTCGCATACCATTCAGACCTGTTAGTCAGTCAAATACTTCTCCAATTGCGAGTGAGGATTCCACTGATATTGTATGTTTAGAAGATTGCGTGATACTTATAGTTGAAGACGAACACATCAATTATCTTTATATAAACGAGATACTTATAGGACTTAATATTACCACCTTACATGCCACCAATGGGTACGATGCCATCATGTTGGCAAAAGAACGTAAAGACATAAAGCTGATACTCATGGATATGAAAATGCCTAAACTCAACGGCATTGAAACCACAATAGAAATAAGGAAGTTTGACTCGAAGATCCCTATAGTTGCTCAAACAGCATACGCCTTCGAGCAAGATCGTAAATATGCACTTGAAAACGGATGCAACGATTTTATTACTAAACCCATAAGCAGAGAACTTTTGGTATCCGTTATCCGTAAATACATTTGATTCTGATGTTCAAAAGAGCTTCGGCCAAATAAGTAAAGGGCAAGATATGAATATGCCATATAATGCCCTTTTTGTTTAAAATATTTATCAAAATATTATCCTTTACTTCTAGTATCTTTATAAAAAGACTACAATTTAAGTTTCGTACGCAGTTCCTTCGGAATTGCATCTTTGTGCACCATCACCGATATGGTTTTGTACAATACATATGCCTCAGAAGCATAAAAATAGCCACCAATCGTATTGCTATTGTCGGCCCATGAGTTTTTCACTATATAGTATTTTTTTCCATTCACATCTGTAGCATATCCAACTATATGCATACCATGATCGTCGGTAGTTTCTTGCCTGTCAAAAGCTTCCTGCCTGTTCATAGCATTTATTTCTTTCTCAGCACTCGGTCTGTCAAAAGTGTACATTTGGGCTTTCAGTTCACTTTCAGTTAGTTTCTCCCATTTCAGTCTTTCAGAACCAGCTACTTCGCCAATATTGGAAGCAGGTACAATGGCAATTCCCTTCTGATGCGAAAAGCCTTTTTCACTCACATCGGCAGCCCAACCTACGGTAATGTTATTTTCGAGTGCATAATCAATTACCTGCTTCATTTCCTCCAATTTTACATTATAGATAGGACTCCACAGCCAATTATCAGGCACTTCTATTGCAAACTGCTCATAATATGGATGATGCATGTACGACCCAATTTCTACATAATCGTTCACATTTATACCAACTACTTCTTTTGCAAAAGACTGAGGGGTATATTTTTTACCTTTCCACGTAAATTCCTCAGGGGTTTTCCCCAAATATGCATCTACTATGCCTTGAAATGCTGATTTCCATGCAGTAGAAATACGCTTATTCGGATTTGAAACTACAGTCTCTACGAAACCGGAAAGCACAGCATCTAACTCAGCGTGCACATGATTATCTTCGCCGTAGCCAAGACCACCATACACTTCAGTGGGCACAATTCCGTATTTCTCTATGCAATAGGTTACATCATGAAAAGCACCACCGCTTCCAAAATTTGTTTTGCCTTGCATACGCACTGCCCGGTCTGCTTTATCTGCATAGCATTTGGCTACCACGTACATGGGCGAAAGATTGGGAACTTCTTTTTTCCCCAATCGCATGGCCTCAGCCTCAAAAAACGATAAACCGGACCAACTCCAGCAAGTTGAAGATCTGTATTGATCCTTAACACCCGTTACCGGTAAGCGCTTCGCATCTTTCATCTGGTATCCGGCCGGTTGTGCAAAAACTTGTACACCAAACAAAAACATTAAGCCCAGCGTAAACAACAATCTATTTATTCTCATATATTTAAACATTATAAAAAGTAAAAATTCAATCTTAAGTTTTCATAAACATCAAAAAAAACAATCAATATACTCGTTTTCAAATAAATAATTTTTGATAGAATAAGAGGAAAAGATAAAGCATTTTTGAAAGAAACCAAGACTAAAAAAGTATATAAAAACATGAAATTACTCATTCCAAAACGTCTGACTAATTTATAACTTTCAGAAAATAAATAATACATACATTATTATGGGAAAACACGGAATAAAAATCCTCGACCTGGATGTGAATAAGTTGATATATCTGCTCAACCAGGCACTGTCTGAAGAATGGCTGGCTTTCTACCAATACTGGATAGGTGCTCGCCTGATGGAAGGCCCCATGCGCAGCGAGATAGAACCTGAATTGCTGGTGCACGCCACCCAGGAACTAAACCATGCTGTACTGGTTGTGAATCGGATTATTCAATTGGGAGGCACTCCTGTGCTCAACCCATCGGAATGGACTTAGCTGAGCCGCTGCGAATATGAAGCACCTACCGATCCTTATATTGAAGAAATACTATTTCAGAATTTGCGAGGCGAAAGATGTGCTATACAGCGCTACAAAGAAATTGCCGACTTTACAAATGGGAAAGACCATAGTACTCACCAAATGGCGGTGCAGATACTGAACGAAGAGTTGGAACACGAACAGGATATTGAAGACTGGATAACCGACATAGAAAGGATGAAAGAAGATATTAGGAAAATACGGGTGTAATTGCTTATACCCAAAATACACATAAGCCTATCTTATATAAAAAACATCCCGGAAGTTTCCGAACTTTCGGGATGTTTAATCTTTAAAGGATATTTAATCTGACTATTGTATAAAACTACATCATCAAAGAATAAACGCAATGCTTTAAAATGCGTAATTTTGACTTAATCGTTGTCCGATATTAGTCCTGAAATAAATACAGTTGCAACTCTACTCAGTGCCTGCACCGTAAAAAATCGATTTCACTTTTTTGTCTTCAAAACCAAAAACAATGCC
>JAIFMY010000085.1 GCA_020048155.1 Bacteroidota bacterium | reverse complement strand
GCTATCATGTTTTTGTGCTTCAGGTTGGTAGTAAGTTCTATCATACGCAATACCTCTTCGGGGGCCAATACTACGGGCAATTTGGTTCCTGATTTTGGACGTATCAAGTACTTAAAGTTTATTTTACGTTCCGTTACCCGGGTGTAATATACACGCAGTGCACTTATAAGGGAGTTGACATAACTGGTTGATACCTTGTGTACCGTGCGCAATTTGAGCAGATAGTTCCTTATTTCATCATCAGTTATCAATAAGGGGTGCTTATAAGCATGATGTCGTACAAAACTTATTAACAAATTGGTGTATTGCTTGCGGGTAGAGTACTCATTCTTGTATTTTGCCAATGCATTGCTGTATATTTCGGCGTAGGGTAGAGCGGTTTGTTGCGCCTGCACTGTAGCCGAAACTATTTCCAGCAGCAATTCTGGTGTGATGCTTTCTTTGTTTTTATCCTCAAAAACGTAGTGCGTTGGTTTAGTTTGATTGAAGTGCGCAATGGCTGCTTCTTTCAGGGGATGGTAAAGTTCACTTTTCTGGGTTTCTTGTTTGCTCAGATATGTCTTTAATTCGGCTAGACTTAGTGTTGCAATACTTCCCAGATTCAGACCATAGCCAAAATGCAAAAGCAAGAGCAACCTGCGACTTGCCTTAGGTGTTTTGTACACCATCTCCATCAGGTTGGTGGCCGATACTACTCGTTCTATCGCTACTTCTTCTGCACGAGGCCTGAAATACATTTTGGGACGTCCCAATATTTTTTCAAAATAAAATTTTATGGCACTTATCAGATGTCGTTGTGAGGTTTCGGCTAGTTTACGTTCCGCAATGGTATTTTCCACGTATTCATCCAGCGCAGCCTTTGGAAGATTCTCGATGGCCTGATTTTCGAAATATGTGATAAAATCTTTGAAATATGGGGTGTATGCTTCTATGGTGTTGTGGCTATAGTTTTTGAGCAGAAGGGTTTCTATGAAGTACTTCACGGCAGGGGTCGATTCCATCTCCAGCCTGCTTTGTTTGGTGAGTATATTTACCCTAAATCCATTCGATTTGAAAAGTTGCACCAAATGCTTGTAATTAGCATTTTCTCAATTTTTCGTATGGTCTGGTATATGTCTGTGTGATAGCTGTGCTCCACCATCATTTTCCGGGCTTCTCTGTCGATAGTAATGTTGGCAATATACTTCTCAGGTGATGCTGAAGGTAAAGAGTCTTCCATCGGGTTCAGGTTTGAAAGGGAATGATGTGTTGCTATATTTTTCAAATTCTTGTTCTTGTGATAGATGGTAAATTAAGGTCGGTTATTTTGAGTTTGCTGTTTGCTTATCGTTTTGTGTGTCAGGAAGATGTATAATAATTTGTATTACTTCATAGCTTCGCTGTTCTTACCCACATGAGGCAATTTTCGGCTAACGAGATTTCGGGCAATTGAAGATTGTTATCCCATAAGTCTCGCTGTTGTAAAAATAATAAAATTTTATAAAAAAAACATCATGTCGAAAAAATATTTTGTTCAACATTTTATTGGTCGGGTGGCAATGCTTGTTTGTGGTTCTTTCTTGTAAGGGGCATTTGCGAAATTCGCCCTTTTTGCTACGTAAATCGAGTGGGGTAACTACCGACTCACGCCGGGTGGAACGAAACAATATCTATTTTGCCCTCCGAGGCGAGAATTTCGATGGCAACATGTTTGCTGCGCAGGCGCTCGCTCAAGGCGCGCTGGCTGCTGTGGTAGACGATGCCGCCTGTGGCGGTTTCTGTTTGTTGGTGCTGGATATTGACTGAATCTATTTCCTAAAGCGATTCAGTTATTGTTTGCGCTGTTTCCTCCGGTTTACTTTTCTTGATGGTGTTTCCCTCTAATTCATCTGGGGCAGTCTATGGCAGATTTTTATAGTAAAGCCACTTGCGCTTAGCTTTTTAGACGTTTGTGTATCACTAAGCGCGGAAAACATATCCAATGACAGGTGCTAAGTGATATGTTAAGGTTTTTCGGTTACATCATTTATCCGTCAAGTATTGTTTTTATCCGCCATATAACCGCCAAAGTAATCAATTAACCGCCAAGTTTAAGTTTGTATTTTGTACCTTTTTTTTGACCCATTTTGATGAATATCTGTTTATTTACCAGCTGCTCTAATTCTCTTAACGCCGTTCTTTCTGATATTTCACAAATTTCTTGATAAGTTCTATTTGTAATGTATTCATTCACTTTGGTGTAAAAAACGGCTTTTATTTGTCTGTTGTTTAATTCTTTACCCAATAGAAATTGTTCTGAATATTTATCCTTAAAAACTGTTACTACCAATCCGCCGCTTAAAATTTCAAAAGTAGGTTCCGGCAATCCGGCTTCCTTACAAGCTTCAATAATCTTTATCGTTCCACGCCCCCAGGTTTCAATTAGTCCTGCTTTGAAGAATACATCGGCAATTATTGGATTTCGTGGGTACGAAGCGTGTTTTACTTTAAGGTCGTTTACAGATAGCTCTTCCGGCAATAATCCCGGGTTCCAAATCATTATCTTATCATCATAAATGCTAATCTGAATGGGTGGTCCAAAATAATTGCGATGAATTACTGCATTTAAAAGAGCTTCCCTAATTGCATCGTAAGGGTATTCTGGTGTTTCAATCCGGTTTATTCCCTCATACGAAATCCTTTTTTTGAAATATTTAATGTCGAGTACTTCAATTGTTTTATCAACTATCTGAAATGCATTACTCTCTATTACTTCTTGAAACATCAAATCGGTATCGGACTTGCCAAATTTACCAATTTTAATAAAGGCATTTATCAAATAGTTTCTTGGGTCTTTTCCAAAAACAAGCAATGCCGATCGTTTTAGCGTGTTCTCTTTGCATAATTTCAAGTTTGTGAGAAGGTTCATTATATCGGTATCCGATTATGCAAACGGATATCGATTGCTTTTAATGGCTTCATTTTTAAACTCTTCAATGGCTTCTTGTGATATTTCATTAACCTTCGCATCAGGTTCTAAAGCTTCTTCCCAAGTTTTGCCTACTTTTTTTAATAAAAACTCGTTAAGCATTGAGCCTTTTAATTCTTGCTTTGTACTTCCGCTTCTATAATGGTATTTCCCTTGAAATGAAATAGGTAAATCGCTTGCACGTACCACTATTTCGATAAATTTTTTGCCATCAGATTCATGCAGGTTTACATCACATAGTAATCCTAAATGATTTTGAATTTTATTTGGAATTTCATCCATTAATTTCTTAAAATCATCTAAACCAACTGTTTCGCCATCATCATCTTTTCCAATAATCAATAGGCCGCCCTTTGCATTTGCGAAACCGCAAATCCATTTCAAATACTCATCTCTCCACGATGTTTTCCATTCAATATTTTGTTGTTCAGGCATTAATTATTGTTTTTCGTATTATGTCAAAGTAATATTTAAGTTATATTTATAAACCATATCGGGTGTTCTTTTCCCAAAACGATTTCTCAATTTTCCGTATGGCCTGGTATTTGTCTGTGTGATAGCTATGTTCCATCATCATTTTACGGGCTTCTCTGTCGATAGTAATGTTGGCTATATACCTCTCAGGCGATGCTGAAGGTAAAGAGGCTTCCATCGGGTTCTGGTTTGATGGGAAATGATGTGCGGCTTTGTTTTCCAAAATCTTGTGCTTGAGTTAGATGGTAAATTTAAGTCGGCTATATTGAGTTTCTTATTTGCTTATCGTTTTGTGAATCAACTAGATGTAAGATAATTTATTTTTCGTATTCTTTAATGTATTGATATTCAAATTTATACGATTCGTGTTACTTCATAGCTCCGCTATTCTTACCCAAATGAGGCAATTTTCGGCTAAGGAGATTACGGGCAATTGAAGTTAGTATTCCCATAAGTCTCGCTTTCGTAAAAATAATGAAATTTTGTAGAACAATATATATTGTAGAAAAAATATTTTGTTCAACATTTTATTGGTCGGGTAGCAATGCTTGTTTGTGTTTCTTACTTATAACAGGCGTTTCCAAAATTCGCCCCGTAAATCGAGTGGGGTAACTACCGACTCACGCCGGGTGGAACGAAACAATATCTATTTTGCCCTCCGAGGCGAGAATTTCGATGGCAACAAGTTTGCTGCGCAGGCGCTGGCTCAAGGTGCGCTGGCTGCTGTGGTGGACGATGCCGCTGTAGCCACATCAGATGCCTACGTATTGGTGCCAGATGTATTGCAGGCATTGCAGGCGTTGGCGCGTATGCACCGGCAGCGTATGCGTGCCCGTGTGGTGGCGCTCACTGGCAGCAATGGCAAAACTACTACCAAAGAGCTTATTTCGGCGGTGCTTCGCACTTCGTACCGCATCATCAATACTGAGGGGAATTTGAACAACCACATAGGTGTACCGCTCACCCTGCTGCGTATACAAGACGATACCGAAATAGCTGTGGTTGAAATGGGGGCCAACCATGTGGGCGAAATCGATTTTTTGTGCCGCATAGCTTTACCCGATGCCGGACTCATTACCAATATAGGCAAGGCGCATCTGGAGGGCTTTGGTTCGTTTGAGGGAGTCATAAAGGCCAAAACCGAAATGTACCGCTTTCTGGCTGAGCGCAATGGTACCATTTTCGTAAATACCCACGACGATTTGCTGCTTAAACACCTTCCTGCCAACAACGATGTGAATACATATGGTGTGAAAGATGCGGAGATAATAGGCCGTATTGAAAAATCGGACTCGGTGCTTCAGTTTTCATGGCAACGCATGCATGCTGCAAGTGTATTCACGGTGCAAACCCAGATGCCTGGCGATTACAATTTTCCGAACTTCATGGCGGCTTTGGCGGTGGGAAATTATTTTCATGTAGCGCCTGAGCTTATGAATGCGGCTCTCATGGGCTATACCAGTACCAATAAGCGCTCTCAAATGGTAGAAACCGGACGCAACAGGGTGCTACTCGATGCTTACAATGCCAACCCAACTAGCATGGAAATGGCACTGCGCAATTTTGCTGGCATGCCCAATGCGTTTCTCATTTTGGGCGATATGTTTGAGTTGGGCGAATATTCTGAAGAAGAGCACATGAACTTGCTCAATTTGGCCAAATCTTTGGGTTTTCAGCAAGGCATTTTTATTGGAAAATGGTTCTATGCGTGCAAGCACGTGGGAGTGTTTCAGTATTTTGAAACGGTGGCCGATGCTGTGCAGTGCCTCCAAGCCCAACAACTAAGCGGACATACTGTGCTGGTAAAAGCCTCGCGTGGTATGGCACTCGAAAAATTGTTGGATTTGTTGTAAAAGGATGATTTGTTTCCGATTTAGTTTCGGGAAGGGATTTCTCGCAGATTTTCGCAGATGGAAGGCACGCTGATTTTCGCAGATTCATATACGTTTTATAAAATATTATCAGACATTCCGCGACTTTGTATTATAAATTCGCGAAGCAGGGATACTTCCGGAAGGCATCAAAGCCCAACACCCCACTAAAGGGAGCCCAATAAAGCGTAGCTAAAGACGTTAATGCCAGTTTGAAATGAGGAAGAGCTTTTTATTGGGCTTGATTTTTTGGTACTTTTTCATCAAGGAAAAAGTACAAGTAAAAAGTTTCAAATTCCAGGTATGATATTTAAGTGGGGAAACCATCACCAACAAAAATTCAATGTTGTTTCCTTAAACAGCATTGTGAATAATATCACAGATACTGCAGCTTTTTAAGCGCATGCAATGACCGATTTTTGCCCTGAATTTGTGTAAAACATGATTTTAAAAATTTTTAACTAACCAACATTCATTCTACCGGAAACGTTTGATATTTTGTAAATACATTTACAATCAGATTATTTAGCTGATCAATGTTATGCATGCATTGTTTAAACAACGGTTTGGGCATTTTCGCATGTAAAAAAAATGCATAATTTTGCATGTCTTTATTCTTAATCTAAATAAAAATAGATTGTAACAACAAAAAGTGAGAATATGTCTCAATTTGATTTATTGATGCCCAAGTTGGGTGAAAGTGTTCAGGAAGCCACCGTATTAAAGTGGTTGGTAAAAGAAGGCGATACTGTGGAAGAAGATCAGGAATTGCTCGAGATTGGAACCGATAAGGTAGACTCTCCCATACCCTCACCGGTAGCCGGAAAAGTCGTAAAAATCTTGTACGAGCAAAATGCCCTGGTACCGGTAGGCAAAATTATAGCCCACATTGCCCTCGAAGGCAGTGAGGTTGTAGCTACTGCTGCCACCAGCGAACCCGAAGATAAAAAACTGAACGTAAAAGCTGAAACAGAGCATGTTCCGGCTGGCGATTTTAAAAATTCCGGCCGATTCTATTCACCTGTGGTACGTGCTGTAGCCGCGCAGGAGAATATTTCACCCGATGAGCTCGAAAAGATTCCCGGAAGTGGTCACAACGGAAGGGTTCAGAAGAGAGATGTTCTCAATTTCCTCGAAAATCGCGGTGGTGCCAAAGTAACCGAAAAAGTACAGGCTGCACCTGTTCAAACCGCAGCTGCTCAAACTGAAACAGTAAAAACTGAGAAACCAAAAGTTTCGGTATCGGTGAGTGCAGGCGACGAAATCATAGAAATGGATCGCATGCGCAAGCTAATTGCCGATCATATGATTCACTCTAAGCATACTGCCGCCCACGTTACCAATATGATAGAGGTAGACGTGACAGACATTGTACGCTGGAGAGAAAAAATAAAGGACGACTTCCAGAAACGTGAGAAAGTAAAAATAACTTACCTTCCCGTATTTCTTGAGGCCATAGCCCGCGCGCTCAAAGAATTCCCTATGATAAATGCGGCTGTAGATGGCGACCGAATCATTCTACGCAAGGCCATAAACCTGGGTGTAGCAGTTGCGCTGCCTACCAACAACCTGATAGTTCCGGTTATCAAAAACGCCGATCAACTCAATTTGCTTGGCCTTACCATGGAACTGAACCGATTGGCCGATGCTGCCCGCAACAACAAACTGAAACCCGACGATATAGCCGGTGGTACTTTCAGTATCTCAAACTTCGGTACTTTCCGCAACGTAATGGGTACTCCGGTCATAAGCCAGCCTCAGGTGGCTATATTGGCTACCGGTACTGTGGAAAAGAAACCTGCAGTGGTTGAAACTCCTCATGGCGATATCATAGCCATACGCCACAAAATGTTCCTTTCGCTTACCTACGATCACCGCATTATTGATGGTGCACTGGGTGGTTCGTTCCTCCGTCGCCTGGGCGATATCCTCGAAAGTTTCGATACTACACGTACAATTTAATCAATTCTAATCGCGATTTTTTTTACAAATATGATTCAAGTAGATAAAATATACTCAATAAAGAATACAGATAAGGAAACCCTTAGAAAATGGTTCAAACTGATGGTGTTGGGACGTTCGCTCGATGACCGTGCACCCAATTATCTGAAACAAGCTATCGGATGGTCGTACCATGCGCCATTTGCCGGACACGATGGCATTCAGCTTGCTATAGGTCAGACTTTCCAGAAAGGTTTAGACCACCTGTATCCATATTACCGCGATATGCTTTCCTCGCTTTCAGCCGGACTTACTGCCGAAGAAATCATTCTGAATGGTATTTCTAAAGCTACCGACTTGGCCAGCGGTGGTCGTCATATGTCGAACCACTTTGCCAAGCCAGCATGGAACATCCACAACGTATCTTCTTGCACAGGCAACCACGCCTCAGAAGCTGCAGGTACGGGCCGTGCTATGAAACGCTACAACCACCAGGGTGTAGTTTTCAGTTCGCAAGGTGAGTCTTCGGTGAGCGAGGGTTATGTATACGAAGCCATCAATGGTGCTTCTGTAGAAAAACTTCCTGTTGTGTTTGTATTTCAGGACAATGGCTATGGTATTTCTGTGCCAAAAAGCGACCAGACTGCCAACCCAAAAGTTGCCGATAACTTCAGCGGTTTTCTGAACCTCGAAATCATACATTGCAACGGTAAAGATGTGTTCGACTCTATGAACGCTATGGCCGCTGCCCGCAAATGGGCGCTGGAAAACAGCATGCCAGTAATAGTGCACGCTGCTTGCATACGTATACATTCGCATTCAAACTCAGATCGTCATGAGCTTTATCGCGACGACTTTGAGCGCAACTACGTGAAAGATTACGATCCACTAGGCAAATTCCGCCGTTTGTTGCTTCGCTACGAGCGTTTCAACGAGGCAGAACTGCTTGCCATCGAAGAAGAAGTAAAAGGAGAAGTGAAAGAAGCGCACCGCAAAGCGTTGGCTGCTCCGGATCCAACTCCTGAGTCTATTTTCAATTTCATCATCCCCGAACCTCACAAACCTGCCAAATATCCCGATGGCATGCACAGCCACAGCGGTCCTGCCAAAAAACTGATAGAGGCGCTAAACGAAACCCTGAAAGCAGAATTCCGTAACAATCCGGATACTTTCATCTGGGGACAAGATATGGCCAACAAAGACAAAGGCGGTATTTTCAACGTAAGTAAAGGTATGCAACAGGAATTTGGCCGCGAACGTGTGTTCAACGGACCTATTGCTGAAGATTATATCCTCGCAACTGCCAACGGTATGAGCCGTTTCGACAAAAAAATACGCATTGTAGTAGAAGGTGCTGAGTTTGCCGACTATTTCTGGCCAGCTATGGAAATGTTCGTAGATTCTGCTCACGACTACTGGCGTTCCAATGGTGCTTTCACCCCAAATATGACCATTCGTCTGGCTTCAGGCGGTTATATTGGTGGTGGTTTGTATCACTCACAAAATATTGAATCTGCATTGGCTACAGTTCCAGGCGTGCGTATTGTGTACCCTTCGTTTGCCGACGATGCAGCTGGTTTGCTGCGTACAAGCATGCGCTCTGAGGGCATCACCGTTTTCATGGAGCCAAAAGCACTTTACAACGACCCAAAAGCATCTGCACCATATCCCGACGATTTTGAAGTACCATTTGGCAAAGCACGTGTGCGCCGCCAGGGTACCGATATGTCCATCATCACCTACGGAAATACAACCCACCACTGCCTCGAGGTAGCTGAGCGCATGGCCAGCGAACTGGGCGCAAGTGTGGAAGTGATTGACCTTCGTTCTATCACTCCTTTGGATGAAGATGCCATCATAACTACTGTGAAAAAAACCGGAAAAGTCCTTGTAGTACACGAAGATAAAGTGTTTGCAGGTTTCGGCGGTGAAATAGTGGCCGTGATAAACGAGAAAGGTTTTGAATACCTGGATGCTCCTGTACGCCGCGTAGGTGCTACAAATACTCCGGTAGGTTTCAACCG
>JAIFMY010000089.1 GCA_020048155.1 Bacteroidota bacterium | reverse complement strand
GAGTACAACGAAGAGTATGCTTGGTTTTTATATTTGGCTGCTATCATTTTGTTTATGGATCTTTTCGTAGGCTATGCCCGCAATGTAAAATTTTCAAATTTCAGGTTGTTTAAAAGTAATTTTTTGAAATAATATGATGCGAAATCTGTTCATAAGTTTATTTTTAATGCTTAGCATACAGGCATTTGCACAGCTCGAACGAAAATTTATTCGAAGTGGAAACGAAGCTTTTCTGAAGAACGAATTTGGAAATGCCGAAGTAGAATATCAAAAGGCCATTGAGAAAAACGAATCCTCGCTCATAGCCAACTACAACCGCGGCAATGCTTTGTATAAACAAAACAAATACGACGATGCCATCAAGCAGTTTGATGTTACTTCCAAACTTTCGGACAATTCCAAAGCCGATGCATCGGTTTTCCACAATCTGGGAAACTCGTATATGCAAAAGCAGGACTATGAAAATGCCATAAAAGCTTACAAAGAATCGCTGAAAAGGAATCCCGACGACAAACAAACCAAATACAACCTGGCATATGCTAACCAAAAGCTGAAGCAAAGCCAGCAAAATCAGCAGCAAGACAATAAGGATCAGAATCAGGATCAGAAAGACAAGCAAGACCAGAAAGAAGATCAGAAGGAAGACCAGAACAAACAACAGCAAAACAAAGAAAACCAGGATCAGAACGATAAAAAGCAAAATCCGCAAAATCTCTCAAAAGAACAGGCCAACCAATTGCTGAAAGCCATAGAAAACGATGAAAAGAAATTGCAGGAAAAACTGATGAAGCAAAAAAATCAATCTCGAAAAATCAAGACCGAAAAGGATTGGTAATTCAATTGATAATTGATAATGGAAAATTGTTAACGAAAAATATGCACTAAAATGCCCTGAAAGGGCATGAGCATTAGCATAGGGCATACTTCGACAAGCTCAGTAACCAACGCCCTATGTTTAAAGATTCTCACATTTCAAAGACGATTTAAGCTTTCAGAACTGGGCAGGGAATAAAAATATAAATTTCCTGCCCTGTTTTTTTGTGCATATGGTTTATAAAGTTTTGATATAGATTTGCTGCATATTATTTATTTCTATTTATTTATATAACATTATGATTCAAAATTATTTGGGTGAATTTGCAGCGCTGCTTACCGCTGTATTCTGGACAATTACAGCATTGGCTTTTCAGCAAGCTTCACGCAAAGTGGGGTCGCTGGTGGTAAACATACTGAGGCTTGGGTTCGCAATGGTTTTTTATTCCATATTTTTATTTTTCTACCAAGGCACATTTTACCCCGCAGATGCAGGTATGCACCAGTGGATATGGCTCGCAATAAGCGGTGTGATAGGCTTTGTGCTTGGCGACTTATTTCTGTTTGAAGCATATAAACTCATAGGGGCTCGTATATCCATGCTTATCATGGCTTTGGCACCCCCCATAGCTGCTTTTAGTGGTTGGTTGGCATTGGGCGAAAATATGAGCTGGCTCGCACTGCTGGGTATGTTTGTAACCATGACCGGTATAGCACTTGTTATTTTGCAACGAAAAACCAATGACGATGGCAGCCAGCAAAAAATAACCCTTACTCATTCACTCAAAGGCTTGCTGTTTGCTTTTGGTGGTGCCATGGGGCAGGGTATTGGCTTGGTGCTGAGCAAATATGGCATGCAAGACTACGATCCCATTGCTTCGTCGCAAATTCGTGTCATCACCGGATTTATTGGATTTACCTTCATCATAAGCATTTTGGGAAAATGGCGAAACGTAGGCAATGCATTTTCGAACATACCTGCCATGAAAAATCTTTCAGTTGGTACGGTATTCGGCCCATTCCTGGGTGTATCAATGAGCCTGATAGCCGTTAAGTTTACATCGGCGGGTATAGCCAGCACCCTCATGCAAATTGTGCCCGTTTTGATCATAGCACCATCGGTTTTTTTATTTAAAGAAAAAGTTACCTGGCGCGAAATTTTTGGTGCAATAGTTACTGTAATCGGGGTTGCATTGTTTTTCATCAAATAATGTTTTAAATATTCTTTTTTGTATATTTACCATAGTAAATTTATGTACAATCTATGAAAGTATTTCTTGGGGGTACCGTTGCCGGGTCAAAATGGCGTGACTATGTAATTCCGCTACTTAAGGTCGATTATTTCAATCCGGTAGTTGCAGAATGGACTGAAGAGGCGCGTTTACAAGAAATATATGAACGCGAACACTGCGATTTCAATTTGTACGTACTCACCCCGCATATGGAAGGCTACTACGCTATAGCTGAGGTGATAGACGACAGTTTCAAGAAAACGGACAAGACTATTTATTGTTATTTGCCTGTTGACGGCGATAAAAAATTTTCGGATAATCAAATTATTGAACTCGAACGCATTGGGAAGAAGGTAATTCACAATGGCGGGGTCTGGAAACGAAGCCTTGACGACATAGTTGTTTTCCTCAACTCGGCAGCCCAAACCAAAGAAGACATGGGCGTGCAAGAAGGTTTCAACGATGTATTTATTTCTTATGGCCGCCGGCACTCGGTAGCTTTTGCCCGCAAACTGCACAATCGCCTGAAAAGCCGAAATTACAATGTGTGGTTCGATATGAACGATATTCCTGTTGGGGTTGACTTTCAGGAACAAATAGACAATGGCATACGAAAGGCCCACAATTTTGTGTTTGTCATTTCGCCACACTCTGTAAAATCTATTTATTGCCTCAAAGAAATCATGCTGGCCCTCAAATACGGCAAACGCATTATTCCCATACTTCACGTTGAGCCTACCGATTGCTGGGATAAAGTGAATCCTGCCATTTCTAAACTCAATTGGATATACATGCGGCAGGAAGAAAAATTTTCTGTTCCGCTTGAAGAGTGGGCATTTATTGATGATTTTGATAAAAAGTTTGAAGAACTGATTACAGTTGTTGAGCAAAACAAACAATATGTATGGCAACATACCCATTTTTTGGACAGTTCGCTAAACTGGAGCAACAGTCAGTTCAAATCCAGGCTACTTCTCTCTGGCGAAGAACGCAAGAAAGCTGAAGAATGGCTTCTGAAAAAAAGTTTCACTAGCAACGAAGGGGTGCAAATATCTGCTCCATGTCAGGTAATTGATCTTCAAGCCGAATACATATGTGAGTCGCGCAAAAATGGTGAAAACTTGAGTACAGATGTTTTCTTGCTTTACGATAGAGCCGACTTTGAAACTAAAGAAAAGATAAGGTATTCACTCAATCATTTTGGAGTTACCACTTGGTCAGATACCACCGATATTCAGTCAGGTGTAAGTTTTGAGTCGGCAATTGAAGTCGGCATTGAGCAGGCTACAAATATAGTGATGCTTATTTCTTCTCAGTCGCTTGGCTCGTCATACTGCCAAAAAGAATATACCAAAACCCGCGAATTAAACAAACGTATCATCCCTTTGCTCATAGAATCGCTCGATTTTGATATTGAAGACAAAAATCAGAATTCCGCTGTTCTCAAAAATTTCCCGAATCTATTCCAAATCCAGTATATTGATTTTACTGATAGAAAGGAACGCGAAAATGTTACCGTATCTTCGGTTAATGATGTTGAAGCTGACTTAGAAGCACGTAAAGAAAAATCACCTTATGAAAAATCGATTAACAAGCTTGTTACTCAAATAAATTCTGATAAGCGATATTACGAACAGCATAAGATTTTCCTCTCGCAAGCTTTGAAGTGGGTCAGAAGCGGAAATTCTGATAGCATGCTGCTTCGTGGGTACAACCTCGAAAATGCCCTTGCTTGGCAAAAACTAGCCGCACAAAAGGAAAATAAAATTACGAAACTGCATGCTGAGTTTATAGAAAGCAGCGTGGCTAAATCGGGTACTCTCAGTAGCGAGGTATTTATTTCGTATAGCCGCAAAGACAGTGATTTTGCCCGTAAGCTGAACATGGAATTACAGGTAGCCGGCAAAACTACCTGGTTCGACCAAGAAAGCATCGCATCCAGCGTTGATTTTCAGCAGGAAATAAACAAGGGAATTGAAAATAGCCACAATTTTGTTTTCATAATTTCCCCTCATAGTATCAATTCTTCTTATTGTGCCGATGAAGTGAATTTTGCTTCCGAGCGCAATAAACGATTTATTACCCTATTATATGATCCCATTGATCCGGATTCCATGCCCAAAGCACTTGCAGCAGTGCAATGGATTGATTTCGACACGCGTGAGTTTTCGGAAGCTTTCCCCGATCTAATACGTACTCTCGATACCGACCGCGAATACGTAGAACAACATACACGCATGTCGCAAAGGGCACGCGAGTGGGAATTGGCCGATAAATCGCATGATTTGCTCATACGTGGCAACGAGATGAATAATGCCATGAATTGGCTACGTAACGCGCAGCAAACCAACAAAAAACCCGATCCTACCAACCTTCAGCGCGAGTTTATAAACACCAGCTACGAGATTGAGGCTAAATCTACACAGAAGAAGCAGCGTAAGATTGTACTTGCCACAGCCGCTATTGCTGTTGCAGTGTTGGGGTTTGGAATTTTTGCGCTCATTCAAATGCAGGCTGCCCGAAACCTACTGGCTCAGCTGAAACAAGAACAATATGAAGGCGCTATCGGGCAGGGCGACCGTTTCTTCAGAGAGCAACAATACGACCTGGCACTTGAACAGTATAGTGCTGCTGAACAAGTTTTTGAATTTGGAGACCTCAACCAAAAGGCTAAGGTAAAAAAGAGTGTTACCAATGAAGTAAAAATTCTTTTTGCCAGAGCTGATAGTCTCATCAGTCATGGTGAATCTAATTATCTGGCAGCACTCGAGGTTTTTAAAATTACTGAGAAGCTAGATCCTGTTAACTCTGCTATCAAAATTGAAGAGCTCAATCAGCAGATTACTGAAACAATTAAATATTATAAAAATATTGCCAATCTGTTTATAAAAGCTAATGAGATAGAAGACGCCCAAAAAGCCCTCGAATTTGCACGTAGACTTAGCACCGAGGATGATCCGGAAATTGAGCAAATGCTGAACAGTATTCCAAGATAATTATATACATCACAGAACTTCGGTTTTACCTAAAGCAATTTATTCACTATTTTAATCTATCATTATGAAAATTAGAAATTTATCATTTTTTGTTTTTCTCTTTATGGGCTTTTCGTTACAAGCCCAACAAATCAATAAACAAAATACTGCTATTAGCTTTTTTTGGGTTAATCTCGACGAGAATTTGGGGGTAATGCAAAACAAGGCATTTTACGATAGCTTATACACAGAACTGACAAATGCACTCGTATCTGAAGGTGGCTATACTCTTCACCCGGTTTCAGACCTCAAGAATAAAGTGCCTTTCCATATGCTTGGATATCCTTTAGCAAGCGGAAAAAAAGCGGGTAAGTCAGGTGTGGCCGAAACTTATTTGAAATTTCAGATACAGATTGTACCCAATGGTATTTTTACAACCAGAACCACTACTGTAGGAAGTGGAAGTGTAGCTGTGGGAACTAATAAAACCAAAGCCAAGATAAAAGTAAAAATAGATGCTACTGTGTATGATGCGAAAGGGAAGAAAATAAAAGAAGCGGAATCTGTATGTATTTCCGAAAATGAAATTGAAGTTTCGCAGGATTTATTTAGCTACGGTAATTTTACCCAGACTTCGTACAATGAGGATATCACCAAAATGGAGTCATTTGGTACTCTTGTTAGCAGTGCTTGCCTTAGCATTGCTAAATCATTGAAATAGAGTAGTGTATTACCTGACTTTGACAATTGTCAAAGTCAGGTAATTTATACTTTTTAAATAGTCTTTGTCCGAAGGGTGACGTCGTAAATTCCCCTCTATCAGAGGGGTGCCAATGCTACTGCGGCTCAATTCCCCGCCTCTGGCGGGGTGGCTGTAAGCCGGGGTGGTATTTCCAATACTCATTTTCCACTATGTTTTTGCGTAAAAGACATACCCCCCATTGTCAGATAACTTGAATTTGATATTCCGTCCCCCTTGAATTAAACAAATGATATTATATTTCTTAAAATGCTTAATATCAATAATATAGTGGCATATTTTTTTCAGATCTACTTAAGACACCCAAATTTGTGTTGCAATAATGGTAAGTAATTAGTATACTGATTGTTACGAAATTAAATAAATCTAGTGTCGATGTCTGGAGTATAGCCAAATCGCTAAAGTTGAGTAGTGTATCTTATATTACTTCTATGTATCTTTTACATAAAAAAAGGGGAACTAAAAATTCCCCTTTTTTGATTTTATTGCCAGATTAGTGGCCTGCACCTTCGTATTTCAGGTGATCGCCTGTTTTTTCAATTATCATGCGGTTCCATTTTTCGCCATAGCCCGGTTGTTTTATGTTCGGGTTTTGCTCGTTGCCATTAGGCCATTTTATGTTACCATCCATATATTTTGTAAAAAGGTAACCATACAATTGCTTCCAGCGAGCTACAGTAGCTTCGGCAGTATTTACCGAAAAATCTGTAAGCATTTGCACAGCAGCAGCATTATCAGTTTTCAAGGCTTCTAGTGCTTTGGCATCCATATCGGCAACCATCGCTACATATTTGGTTTCAGTTTCGTCCTGAATAGCTTTTACCTCGGGTTGCATATCGCTGTATCGGGTATACACAAAATTCGAAACCTGGTTGAACACCCAAAAAGCAGCATCTGGATTGAACTCCATCATGCTTCCAAAACCTTTGGCATAGCTACGTGGAACTTTGGTACTGATGCTGTAAATAGGAGTAAATACACTAGTACCATTGTCGTCAACGCTAAACCAAAAAATTCCACCTACTTCGCGTGGCATCCAGCTGCGCATTTGCGATACGTGCGAGAATCCGGTTTGTTGTGTTACTACGGCACGCTCATTGAAATACATCTGACCGTCTACTTTGTAGGTTAGCGGACGCCAACGGTAAGGGTTGCCATAAGGGCCAGCGCCTACGTCCTGGGTCATATCCATAGGTGTACCACCATAGAAGTCGCGCATATATGACATCACTTCCTGAACGCTAATTTTGTGGTCTGGTTTTATGAAAAGTGGCATACGGTTGGTCAGATTTTTACCCATTGCATAGTCCTGGTATTTATCCATTTCCTTGTTGGCTTTGCGGAAGAACGACCAAACACGGGCTTCGCTGAAACGAGCTGAACCAAAATCTACCGGGGCATATGTATCAGAGAAACTAAAATCTTTGTCTTCACCTTTGAAGTAACCTTTTGCTTTGGCAAAAGAAATTACATCAGCAGAGTTGAAAACTGTGGCGTTAGGGTCATCCCACAAATTTTTCTTTTGATATGTAAATGTCTGTATACGTGCCTGATTAGCATGGCCGCTTATATAACCATCTGGTATACGAATGGCCACCCATACTGCACCTTTGTTGGCGTTGTAGTTGGCTTTGGTTTTCTTATCTACTTTCATGTCTGTACCTTTTCCTATCATTTCCATTATCCAAACCTCATTGGCGTCTGCTATAGAAAAGGATTCACCTGTACTGTAATAACCGTAAAGTGTAACGAGTTCTGTCATCACTTTTATGGCTTCGCGTGCAGTTTTTGAACGTTGCAGCGCAACATATATGAGGCTGCCATAGTCTACCATACCAGTACTATCTGCAAGTTCTTCGCGTCCACCATAAGTAGTTTCTGCAATACTTACCTGGTATTCGTTCATATTGCCTACCACTCGGTAAGTGCGCAGGGCTTGAGGTATTTCGCCCAAATATTTTCCGGTATCCCATTCCCATACTTTGAGCATAGCTCCGGGTTGCCATTCGGCTGCCGGCCAAAAATACAACTCTCCGTAAAGGGCGTGTGAGTCGGCTGCATAGCTAATCATGGTGCTTCCATCTGTAGAAGCCCCTTTAGTCACTAGCACGTTTGTGCAGGCACGTACCACCGGAAATCCGGTTACTAGTACCAGCATCAAAGCCACAACTATAAGTTTTATGTGTTTCATTCTATTATGATTTAAAAAAGATTTATAATCCGGATAAAAATAGAAAAATTGTCGGTAAAAGGAATATTTTTTATAACATACTAATATATGATTAAAGGCATACCAATTTGTTTAAATATTTCGTTATTTTTTTGTATATGAAATTAAATTTCGACTTATATGAAAAAAATAGTTATCCTTTCTTTGTTTTTGGTAACAATGCTGTTCATGCAATGTCGCAAGCATGAACCAGCTCCTACAAATAATCTGATTGTGGGTAATTGGAACTGGGTAAGCACATCCGGTGGTTTAGCCGGTGTGTATGAAACTCCTGAAAATACTGGGAAGATAATATTTGTAGAATTTGGCCCTGAAGGAATTTTCAGGATGATGATAGATGGACAAATGGTGCGCGAATGCAAATATACTATTAGCAATGGCGCAAATACGGAAGATGCGATGCAACAAGTCATGTACTCGGATAGTACCATGTCGCAAACTATATATTTTAAGGATTTGGGCTATCTTATACTCACCGATATGGTTTCAGATGGTTTTACGTATGAATATAAACGTGCTCAATAGGGGAATGATGGGGCTATAATATGTTTTTAATCTGAAGAAATTGGGTTATGGAATAAATCTTCCTTCCATTTCGATGGATTTTCTGTGATGTAATTATTTATTTGATTGAATGCATCGGAATTTCTAACGATATTGTCATAAAACGAACGTTGCCATTTGAATTCCAAATTTCCGGCCAAATGAATTTTTTTTGATGTGGTGGTTTGGTATGCACCCATCAATTCGGATATCGATTTTATTTTTTTGAATTGAATATCCCGTCGTAGGGACAGGTCGCGACCTGTCCCTACATCATTGCGACCTGTCCCTACATCATTGCGACCTGTCTCTACATCATCGCGACCTGTCCCTACATCATCGCGACCTGTCCCTACATCATCGCGACCTGTCCCTACGGAATCGGATTCATCGATGAATATTTCGCACAAAATATGAACATGATTGGGCATAACCACAAAATTGTGAATCAATAAATATGGGTATTGATGTACCAACCAATCGATTTGTTGTGATGCAATTTCCCCACATTCATTTAATATCATTTCGTTATTTTCAACATATCCAAAATGATGAATTCTATTTTTGCAACACAATGTTAGGAAATATACTCCGGGCGAAGAATAGTCAAAACCAGCAAGCCTGTTCCGTTTACGATTCTTCATAGAAAAATTACACCCATTAAAATACCTATTTCTTTATCACCCGGTATATAATTTCGTGTTTGTCGAGGCGGTACCGTTCGGCCAATTTTTCATCGAGTGATTTTACAAATTCATTGGCATCAACATTGAGGCCAGATTGTGCTAAGCGTTGTGGGTAATCGCAGCCATACACCCTTACATGGTCGTATTGACCAAAAAGACGCTCGCGCTCAGCCGTGTCGGTGATGGAATTATCTTCAAAAGTTACTTCGCGGTTGTATTCAATGGGAACTTGAAGTATAGCCCATCCATTAGGTTTAAGTACACGTTTTATTTCGCTCAGTGCTTTTTGCTCCTGGTCTATATGCTCGAGCACATGGTTGCATAAAAGTATATCGAATGAATCGTTTGCAAAAGGCATACTACGAATATCCATATGCACATCGGCCAAAGGCGATTCTAGGTCGGCAGTGGTATATTTTAGGTTTGTAAGTGCTTTGAAACGTTTCAGAAATGGCTGCTCGGGTGCTATATGAAGCACGCTGAGTGGGGCACTGAAGAAATTAGTTTTTTCTTTCAGAAAAAGCCAAAGCAAACGGTGACGTTCCAGCGACAGGCAGCCCGGGCAAAGCCTGTTGTCGCGCCCCTGATTGCCATAAGGCAAAAACTTGCTATATGTGTGGCCGCAAATGCTGCATTCTACATTATTTCCGGAATACATGATTCCTGCCATTTTACCAAATACGCCCCCCAAACGCAACATGGTGGTGCGGGGCACGTGGCGTACAACGAATTTTATGAATTTTTGCATTTGCTAGTTATTTTCGCTGCAAAGGTATTGAAAGTAGTTTTATAGCAAAATGGAAATCTATTTTGGCTGTGGCGTTAATTTCGATTGAAAGGTTTTTAGAAACTCCGCAAATGTGGTGGTTTTGTGCTTGTCCTGGGCATAAAATGCGAGAATTGGCTCTATCAGTTCTGGGGTCAGGTATGCCTGAATACGGTCTAGGAGCTTTCCTTGTTCATCGAGTATAAGCAAAGATGGGAAAAACATTTCGCCCTGAAGCATAGCTACTGGCAACTCATGAAATGGGTAGGCGGTACCCGGTGGATATGTGCCACCAAATACATTGAGCGTATCTTTTGAGGTTGCATTGAAATGTACCGGGTAAAAATTTTCATTTATATATTTACCTAAATCGGGGTGGTTGTAGGTACTCATATACATGATGGTGCTCGTGTTGCGCTCATTCAGATAATAGTCTATTAGCAGTTTTTTAGGATTCGTCTTTTGCTGTTCAAGCGCTTCGGGCAGTGGTATCCACTTTACTACGCTACGCACTATGGAATATCCGGTATTGTTTTTTTCGGGAAAAACTTTTCGAAAATGTGGTACGAATGCATCATATGTTACTCGTCTGTTCACTTCCTCGCCATAGTATATAAGTACCGGAAACATATAAATTTTATTTCGTCCTCCCATATACATGGTGCCTGTACCTTCTTTATTGAAAATTATGAACGAGGGGAAAGATGGCGCCGGACCTGCAAGTTTTTCAACCAGACCATGCATACCATTGAAACCTGTTCCTGGTTTATAAGTTACCCCATCGAAGAACGTGATTGATTCCTTCGAATTCACATCTAATCGAATAGAATAAAAATAAATATTCAGGAAATTGCATATATCTTTGTCGCGCAACGTACTGTCGCTCATAATACGCGACGAGTCCGACGAATCATACAGGAATATAAATATAGGTTTAGACCTATTGGCAAATGCTGTAGATACCTGCTCGAAGGTCATCCACTTTACTTCTATGGTATCTATTACAATATATGGTTGTGCCTTGTTAAGTTTGACAAAAATGATTAAAAAGGCTAATAGAATAAACGATTTCCTTACAGCTTGCATAATTCTTCGTTTTATTTACAATTTTCAGAGTTTGCTTATAAATATTTTCTGATATTCGGTAAAAGTTGTTTTGCTATGGGCACCCGTTGCAAAATAATCGAGTATAAGCTCCAATCCTTTTGGGGGTAGAAATTCCTGCAGGCGATTTATTGGCTGACCCTTCTCGTCGAAAATAAGATAGGTTGGAAAAATGATGCGATTTCCGTTTACTGCAAAATTTACCGAAAAATCATGAAATGGATGATTTGTGCCCGGATTTTTAAGTGTATTTCCCAACAGTTGGTATTCTTTTTTGTCGAGGGCGTCAAATCTGACAGGGTAGTAGTTCTCATTTAGGTATTTGGCTATATGCTTATTCCTGTATGAAACTCGGTTTGTAACATTGCTTCCAACACTGTTGCTCAAATATAATTCTACCCATATTTTTTTTGGATTGGTTTTTAAAAGATCAAATGCTTCTTGCAAAGTATACCATTTCACCACGCCGGTAGTATCTATTTTTTGGCTTTCGTCGAGTTTTGAAAGTTGGTCATTGTATGCTTTGGGGAATGTATACCAAAACATTTTTTCAAACTCATCGAACATGATAGATTTATGAATATTTTCGGCAAAATAATATAGCAGGGGCTCTTGCTTGCGCAAATCCTGGTATCCGGGCACCGGAAATTTATTTCCATCGTTGTCAATGTACACGATAGTAGGGTACGACATGCGTCCGTCCATGAGCAATTTTGCCAATTCATGCGTACTTTTCCTGCCTTCAATCGGGTAATTGTAATATGTAGTTCCTTTCCAGGTAATGGTATCAAAACCTTCAGCATTGAAACGAACAGGATAAAAATTGGTATTGATGTAATTGGCAATGTATTCATTGGCAAAAGTGGTCTTCATCATGTGGTCACACCATCCGCACCAGTCGGTATACATATCTATGTAGTAAGGCTTCGGATTATCTTTTGCAAGTTTTTCGGCTGTTTCAAGGTCATACCACAATATGCGGCTCGGACTTACCATGGTTTGCGACAAAGCTACGGCACTGCTGCCCAAAAAGAGCAGCAAAAAATATATATTTTTCATGGGTTTACTATTTGTTTGATGTAGATGCCTGATAATCTTGCCAGCTTGTTTGTTCGTATTTGCCTTCAGCTATATACTTGAGCAAATTGAGCATGTCTGCTGGTTGCCAATAACCTGGCACAACTGCTATGTATTCATTGTTTTCATTGGCATACGTGATACTGGGAAAAGCCATCTGACCTTTGAGTAAATGTATAGCCAGTTGGTGATATGGGTCATCGTCGTTATTCGGATTTACATATCTTACGCCATTTATAGCAATGGTATCTTTACTTTCAGCATTTAGTTTGATGGCATAGAAATTGTTATTTATGTAATCAATTACCTGCGGGTCTGTAAAGGTTTTTTTATCCATTACCTTACACCAGTAGCACCATGTGGTATATACATCAAAAAGCATTTTACGAGGTTCTTTTTTGTTGAGCTCCATCGCCTCGTTTATGGTATACCATTGTATTGATTTCTGCTGTGCAAATGCAGAAAAGGTGAATACTGACATCAATAAAAATCCTACCAGTTTTCGCATAGTTATTTCATTTAGGCAAGTAACGTATTTTTTATAAATATATTATACTACAAAATTAGTAAAAAAATTACTTAGATGCTACCCGAATAACAATATCTGCATCGGGTGAGTATATACGAGTGCCGGGTTTTAAAAATATCCTGTCGCCAGGCCGGGCATTGGTAAATACTTTTTGTCCGGTCATTTGGCTTCGGGTAGTTATTTTTATTAAATCTCCGTTATTGTAAAAAAAAATATAAATTAGCTCATTTTCAGTCATATTCAAAGTTTGAACCATTTCATCCATACTCATAAAATAAGAAAATAAAGAGCGGCCTTCCTCTAAAATGAAAAAATAACTCTCGCCTCCTGTAGGTATCTCAAACTGGCTTAGGTTGGCCAATTGTATGGGGGAATTTTCGAGGTCATTTACTGATATTTGATTCAGATAGGTTTGTATGCGCATACCGCGGTGGAATAGGGCTTGTATTTCTCCAAAAATGCCATCGAACTCTGAATCATCGAGCGCATCTACTTCTTTATTATAGAGCCCCATATTGATTATATCTTTTACTTGTCTTTTAAAAACATTTGTATCCAACTCGTCGTTATACTTTTTGTTTAATATTTCCTCATAAAATATACTTCGCCCTATTATTAGCTGAGCATATGTTCGGGCTTTCTGGCCGGCACCATTGTAGCGCTTCAACCCTTCAAATTTTGCATTTTGTGTATATTTTTTGTAATGTGGCAAAAAAAGAAAGGGAAACTCAACCTGTGTGGCTATATTTCTGAAAAAGTGCTGCATATTTTTATCGAAATAGAAAAATCTGTCCCAGGTTTTACGATCTACTTCTAATAACCATTTTGCTGTTGGCCTGTGCAACTGCGGAAGTCCTACACTTTTACCCCCATCGCCTTTGAGTGTTGGATTAAAAAGCGATTCAGTAAATTGTTGCGCTAGAACTACTGATAGTGAAGGATATAAAAATTTGTCTTTCTTATAATATCTATATGAAATAAGTTCGTAATATGACACCAAATCGGAGGGCACGAATCCCAGAAAGGTACTTCTTGAGGTATTGTACTTAATGAAATATTGTTTGTTGCCTGATTTTCGGTAAGATATTAGCTCAGGTGGAATGCGGAAACGATGTGGAATAGCTGAGTCTGCCTGCAATGCAAGCTGGCTGGCACGTTGCTGCACAAAATCTGCCGAATCGGCAGCATTGAGCTCATGATAGTTTACTATTTTGTGCAAATCATGTATAGCTTGCTCGGTATAAGCATTTTGTAGGTTGCACGGAATGCCTGAAGCCCACCCACGAGGCATGAATGTTATGATTAAAAGAAGTGGGTATAATATAGCTTTCATATGCATTCTTTAGCACTACAAATTTACTACATGCATTGGTAATTAAGTATTTAATTCTTGTTAAAATTTTGATTTATCGCATTTTATTCCATTCTTACACATGGATATGCAAGTTTTATTCGCGAGCAATTGTTTTGTGTATTCTCAATTTCCTGATAATTTTGTTGGAATCTGATAGCATAAAAGAAAATATAACATGAATACCTTTAAAAATGTTTTGTTGATTATTACCATCATTGTGGCCATACCTATAGCCATGCATGAGTTATATCTGAAAAAAGATATAGAGAAATATAATCTTGAAGTCAATAGTAAACGACTTTTGCAAATGCGCATAAGTGCTTGGTTTTTTACATCTACCAGCCCGGCTGTATTGCGCGATAAGATAGAAGCCAAAGATACCCTCGCTTTGATAGATATTCGCTCCATTGAGGAATTCAGAACCGGACATATACCTAATTCTATCAATTACCCCATCAACGAGATGATCAGAGATTCCGCTGAGGCCATTAGTGCTATGGCTAACAAAGATTTGATAATTATTTCATCTGACGGAACTACTGCCAAGCTTATGGCTGCTTGGCTCGAAGATTTGCATTTTACTCATGTAGGGTGGCTGCAAGGTGGAATTGAAAATTGGGAGTACGCGCGTACTGAATAGCAAATTGAGCATACGTCTATGTGCTAAAAAATGTCCTCTCGTGGCTTTTATTTCAGAATATTTTGTATTTTCGCACTTATTATTGCCACTTTAGCTCAGCCGGTAGAGCAGCTCATTCGTAATGAGCAGGTCGTGGGTTCGAGTCCCATTAGTGGCTCTAATATATGCATTAAGCGGCAGTAGCTCAGTCGGTAGAGCATCAGCTTCCCAAGCTGAGGGTCGTGGGTTCGAATCCCATTTGCCGCTCTCAATTTTTCCCTTCCAATCCTAAATTTCCTGATATATTATGAAAGCTGAGATAATAACCATTGGTGACGAAATACTTATAGGTCAGATAATTGATACTAATTCTGCTTATATTGCCCGTCAATTGAACGATATTGGTATTGATGTTTTTCAAATTACCAGCGTATCAGACAATGCTGCGCATATTGTAAAAGCGCTCGACGATGCGCATACACGCGCACAGGTTATACTTATTACCGGTGGACTGGGGCCAACAGCCGATGACATTACTAAACCAACACTTTCAAACTATTTTGGCGGGAAGCTCATACAAAACAACGAAGTACTCGAGGATATCAAACGCTATCTGTCGGGACGCAGCAGGGTGCTCAATGAGCGGAATATAAAGCAGGCGGAAGTACCCGATGTATGCACTGTTATTCGCAATCCGGTGGGTACAGCCCCATGTATGTGGTTCGAAAAAAATGGTGTCATAACTGTAAGCATGCCTGGTGTTCCTTTTGAAATGAAAGAACTGATGAAGGAAATTGTGATAAGGCTGAAAAACAAACTGCCGGGTACATTTATTGAGCATGAAACCATCATCACTTTTGGCCTTGGCGAATCAATGATGGCAGATCTTATTCACGACTGGGAAATAAATTTGCCAAATTTCATCAAATTGGCTTATCTTCCTTCGCCCGAGGGGCTTAGACTTCGCCTCACTGGCAAGTACCACCAATATGAGCCACTAATGGAAGCGTTGAATATTGAAAAACTGAAACTTACGACCATTATAGACAAATACATCATAGGAATGTATGACGGTGAATACTTGCCCATCACCATTGGGAAAAGGCTTATTTCACTAGGCGAGAGCCTTTCTACAGCAGAGAGCTGCACTGGTGGGAATATTGCGCATCAGATAACCCTAATCCCGGGTTGTTCTGCTTACTTCAAAGGTTCTGTGGTTGCCTATAGCAATCAGATAAAAGTTAATGTGCTTGGTGTCTCAGATAAAGACATTCATGAATTTGGTGCTGTGAGTAAACAAGTTGTTGAGCAAATGGCTTCAGGGGCCCGCAAACTTATGGGTACCACGTACGCAATTGCAACCAGCGGTATAGCCGGCCCTGACGGGGGTACTCCTGAAAAACCTGCGGGTACTGTTTGGTATGCTCTGGCTTGGGAAGGTGGGGTTGAGGCACGCACTTATCAGTTCAATATAAACAGGGAAATAAATATACGAATAGCTACTTCCCATGCATTAAACCTACTACGCCTAAAACTTGATAATATATTGTAAATAAATTATATAGAGGCTATACCAGATATCACAACCAGACTTTGTATTTTCTGGCTTTGTCTTTTATCAGCACTTTGAAGTTTTCATGCATATTAAAGTGATACGGATTGCATTATTTTCATAAAAAAAACCGTTAACTTTATCATATCACTCAAAAACAGTATTTACATGAGAAGAATCCTCCTCCTTCTTTTTATATATTTCATCTCACAAACAGTATTTTCTCAAGAATTTAGTTATAGAAAATACATCAATAAGGGCATTCGTTACTACAGTGAACAAGAATATTATCAGGCGCTTACTGAATTTAATGCCGCACGTAACCTGCGGGGCTTGCCTTCCGATTCTGCATTGGTGATTGATGATTGGATTGAGCTATGCGCCATAGGTTTACGTAAACAAAAATCTCAAGCTACTGATGCACTTAGTCTGGCAGAAGCCAAAGAACTTGAGGCGACCATAAGGGCCAGACAAGCACAAGCATTGTATTTGGCTACTGTAGCCAGTGAAACTTTTTATAGCGATCCTACCAAGGCTTTACGTATTGCCGAACAGGCGTTCAAATTGGATTCTACTCACCATGTGGTTCAAAAAAACCTGACAGATATATACTATAGGGCTCAAAACGAAAAATTTTTGCTCTATCGTAAAAAATTGATAGGGCATACCGCTCCCATACTTAAAATACTCTCTTCGCCAACCGGAAAAAAATTACTTAGTATTGACTGGACCAATGAAATGTATCTTTGGAATACTGAGGGGAAATTGCTAACAACCCTCATAGGCCATAAAGGGACCATCTCCGATGCTTCATATTCGCCCAATGGTAAATATATTGTATCTGCCTCGGTCGATTCGCTTGCCATAGTTTGGGATACCGATGGTTTTCCTTTGCGTGTGCTCAAAAAACACAATGGTGGCTTATCTAAAGCTGTATGGTCACCTGGTAGCGATAAGGTGCTTACAGCAGGATATGATTCCGTTGCGTATTTGTGGGATATAAATGGTGAACTACTTGCTGCACTCAAAGGTCATAATGGCCCTATTACTTCTGCCGCTTTTAGCCCTGATGGAAATAATTTGCTTACTTCCGCTGCAGACAGTACAACCCGCATCTGGAATCTTAACGGTCAACTTTTATCACTTATTCGCTCTGATCACGGATATGTATACAACAGTTGTTTTACACCCAATGGCAAAAATGTGATGGTAATGCTACTTGATACAGCCTTGCGCATATATGACCTAAAGGGAAAAATGGTTATGAAAATTGATAATCCAAATAAAGATCAGATTTTCAATGTTATTTTCTCACCAGATGGCACAAAGTTCATACCCATTCCTATGGGTAATATGTATGAATATACTCCTAAGTCGCAGGATCTTTTTATTTACGATTTCAAAGGGGTTGTCAAAACCATTATTAAAAACATTCCCGGATTGGTCTCAACAGCAATATTCTCCGGATCTGGTGAGTATATTGCCGTAGCAGGTACCGATACGCTGGCCAGAGTTTATGCCAGAGACGGAACCCTTATAAGCAACC
>JAIFMY010000183.1 GCA_020048155.1 Bacteroidota bacterium | reverse complement strand
AACAAATCGAGGATCAGAATATTACTATCGATTACATATTCTTCGCATCGAGCTCAGGAGGCACACAAGCCGGCATAGCTTTTGGAAATGCCCTGAGTGGGCTCAACACAAAGCTCATGCCGGTGGCTATAGACAAAAGCTCGCCAGGCGAAATTTCTATGGGGCAAACCATTGCCGAGCTTATAAACGAGGCTAAAATAAAATTTGAATGGAATGGCCTTATACCACTAGAAGATTTGCACTTGCTACCCGACTACAACCAAAGCGGATATGGTGTACTCACATCGCAGGAGGCTCATGCCATTGGATTACTGGCAGCCACCGAGGGCATACTGCTTGATCCGGTTTACACCGGACGGGCATTTTATGCCATGTTGCACCAATGCAGGCAAGGGCTTATTCCTGAGGGATCCAATATCCTTTTCTGGCATACTGGTGGCTTGCCTGCCAATTTTGAATACGCAGACAGATTGAAATCTTATTTTTACTATTTAAGCATTTGAACTATGAAACTGAAAATAACGATCCTTTTATTTTGTTTCTTACCTTTCTTATCTTTTGCACAAACTGCATCTAAAATCAACAAAATGAATACAGCCCTACTCATCATCGACATTCAGAACGACTATTTTGAAGGAGGCGTATTGCCTCTGACCGGTTCGCTGGAAGCCAGTTTGCAGGCTAAACGCATATTAGAATATTTCAGGAAAGAAAAGTTGCCGGTTATACATGTTCAGCATCTGTCTAAAGGACAAGCAGCCACCCTATTCAAAGAAGGAGGAAACGGCATGGTGATTCATGCAAATGTATTTCCGCTTGCAGACGAAAAAGTGATAAGCAAAGAATACCCCAATGCATTCAAGGAAACCGATTTGCAAGCATATTTGATCCAAATGGGAATTAAAAATCTGATAGTGTGCGGCATGCAAACACACATGTGTGTAGATGCCAGCGTACGCGCGGCCAAAGATTTCGGGTTCGAGATAACCCTCATAGGCGATGCATGTGCCACCCGCCCACTCGAAGTGAATGGGGTAAAATCTACCGCAGCCGAAGTACACAATAGCTTTTTGGCTGCACTCAATGGGTATTACTCAAAGGTACTAAGTGCCGAATTTTTCTTGAATAATTAAAGAAATACAAATTGCCGGTTCAGGCCATCAGAAATAATATCTTAAACCAAAAACCGGCAGTTTTCCTTGCATAAAATCCATATCAACGTGCCGTACAAACCTCATTCGCAGGTATATTTCTCAGACCGTTAACATTTCGCTTTTTTCACTCATCCTGCATATTTACAAGCGTTTATAAAAAGATTCCTTGTAACTGTCACCTATGGGAATATACTTATTTCCTATGCGTATCCGGTCCTTTTCTATACTTTCAATCTTGGCCAGCGAAACCATAAACGATTTGTGACATCTGACAAAAACCGGAGGCAATATTTTTTCCAATTCACTAAATGTAAGACCCGTCAGAATCTTGGAATTTTCCATATTTATGCTCACAAAATCGCGCATACCTTCCATGTAAAGTATATCTGCATGAAATATTTTCACCAATTTGTAGCCTGATTTTACGAAAATATAGTCCGAAAACTGTTGGTTGGCCTGAGGCGTTGTTGTTTGCCATTCGTGCAATTCTATTGCCTTGTGTACTGCCTGCTTGAATCGGTCGTAGGTAAAAGGCTTGAGCAAATAATCGGTAGCAGCCAAATCAAAGGCTTTGAGGGCATACTCGCTGTATGCAGTGGTAAAAATGATTTGGGGTCGCTCGGCCATATTCTCAGCCAATTCTATCCCCGTACTTTTTCCCATTTGTATATCCAGAAAAAGCAGGTCGGGCTTATGTTGTCTGGCAAAAGGCAACACTTCAGAAGGGTCGGTGAATGCAGCAAGCAATTCCAACTGAGGCACCCTGCTTATAAAAAGCTTTATTTTCTCGAGAGCCAGCGGCTCATCATCGGCTGCTATGCATTTCATTTTCATCTAGTTCCAAACTTAATTCTACAGTATATACATTCTCTCGGGTGCTTATTATTATCTCATGCCGATTTGGGTAAATCAGCTCAAGCCTTCGTTTTACAATATTCATTCCCAGTCCGCTGTGTTTCTGAGGTTCTCTTTCATCAGGTTTGTATGCATTGCAGATGTTAAAAAGCAAATTGCGCCCACTTATTTGTATTTCCAGCGAAATGATGTTTTCACCCTCCTTGCTGGCCGAGTGTTTATATGCATTTTCTATGAGTGGCACAAAAAGCATGGGGGCTATTCTCAATCCCTGGCAATTGCCGCTTAGCTTATATTTCAGATATTTCTCATCTTTAACCCTGAGTTTTATAAGGCCTATGTAGTCTTCAATTTGGCTCAATTCGCTGCAAAGGTCTATTTTGTCTACAGCGGCATCGTATATCATATATCTGAGTATTGCGCCCAGTTTGGCCAATGTATCCGAGGCTTTGTCGGCATCGGTATGTACCAAATAATCAATATTGTTGAGTGTATTGAATAAAAAATGCGGACTCAGTTGCATCTTGAGTAAAGCCAATTCGCTTTGCATATTCTGATACATCAGATTTTGCTTTTCCTGCTCCAGCTGCACCGAGTCAGAAAATTTCCGGAATATAGCAGCCAGAAAAACCAGGATAATATGAGGCAAAATAGAGCTCATTACTTCCCATACACCTATGCGCATAGCCGGGTAACTAAAAAAAAGCAGCAGAAATAGCAATATAAACGCCAGTATAGCCACCCTCATGGTTTTTCCTTTGGTCCATGAAATCCCCCAGAAAGTGATATAGAAAAAGAGGAGCCCCATAAACAACTCTAGGCTTATTACATAAACCAATTGGTCAGAAAATGGGGCATCCGGTTTTGCCTGAAGATATACTTTACTGAGCATAAGTGTGATGGCAGTATAAATAATCCAGAAAAATGTATGAACTATTATTTCTACGGTCTTTTTCATGAGTAAAGTATATGATGTGTAAATGTAGCAGTTTTTTATAGCTTGTATGTCTGACGCAGGGGTTAAAAACCCTGTATTTTAGTGCTGTTCAGCACGCAATGAATCGGCATATTTTCTGAATACAAAAGCTAGTAGAACCAACATGAGGTGAGGTACTACAGAGCTGAGCACTTGCCATATTCCTAGACCCATAGCAGGAATGGCAAACAAAATAAGTAGTGCCAGAAGTATTCCACCCAATATAGCGGCATTTGTAGTTTTTTTGCCGACCCAGGGCAAAACGAAAAAGGTGGTGTAAAAAAAGATAACTCCCATGGCTGCTTCCATGAATATTACATATGCAAAGTGCTGAGCAAAGGGTGCATCGGGTTTTACTTCAAGATAGATTTTGCTAAGTAAAACGGCAAATAGGATAAATAATACCCAGAAAGAAAGATGTACAAAGATTTCAATTGACTTTTTCATAATTGTATTTGTTTATAAGAGAAACATGATACAAAAATGAACTTCAAAAGAGCCGGAAACAATTAAAGTCTGCCTATGGCCATATTTATCCTGCAAACCTGCCTTGATTGGCTACAAACAAATTATCGGAATTGATAAAAAAAGTGGATATCGTTAAAAATTATTCTAATTGAGGCCTCTCTGCGGCAAAAGAAATTTGTGCATTATCTGATTCAGATCATCTTCACGTATGGGTTTTGTCAAATATCCGTCGAAACTGTCTTTATACATAGCTTGTTCGAAATTGAGTGCGTAAGCAGTTTGGGCAATGATGGGTAATTGAGGACGAAATTCCCTGATTTTGATAGCAGCCTCATCTCCATTCATAATGGGCATTTTAATATCCATAAGTATCAACATGATGTCAGGGTTTTTCTGGCATGCCTCTATTGCATCGAGTCCGTCGGTAGCACGAATGCAAATGACATCGAAAACTTTCAGACACTCTTCCAGATACATATAATTGTACTCTTCATCTTCAGCAACCAAAATATAAATATCCTTCGATTTTTTCATTGTGAAATTTGTGTTAATCTCACCTGCTGGCTTATACGGTATACTAAAAAAGAAAGTAGTACCAACCATGAGTTCAGATTCAACCCATATTCTGCCCCCCAACAACTCTACCAAAATTTTGGAAATTGAGAGCCCGAGCCCGGTGCCTCCGTATTGCTTACTTACAAACTTTCCGGCTTGCATGAAACTCTCAAATACATGAAGATGAACTTCCTTTTGTATACCAATGCCTGTATCTTTCACATAAAATATGATGTCGTTGTTTTCGAGATAAAATCCAAACTCTATATATCCTATATGTGTAAATTTTATGGCATTTTGCAAAAGGTTGCTAAGTATTTGATTTAGTTTGTTTTTGTCGGTATACACTTCACATTGAGATTCATTAAGTCCTTGTACAAGGTGCAATTCAAGTTTACTTTCTTTCGCCTTTATGTTAAAAGATGTATACAAATCTTTCGTCAAATCATTCACACTTACTCTTGACAAGTTTACAGTTTCCTGGTTGGTTTCTAATGCGGCCAGGGTAATGATATCTGTAAAAATGGAAGTAAGTTTTTCGCTGCTCTTTTGTATTATGCTTAAATAGCTGGAGCGCTTTTCCTCCGAAATATTTGGCCTATTGAGTATACCTGAAAAACCTGAAATGGCATTGAGTGGTGTTTTTATTTCATGGCTAATGTTTTGCAAAAAAACCGTTTTGAGCCTGTCGCTTTCCTCTGCCTTTTTCCTGGCGTTGACCAACTCAAACTCGGCATTTTTCTTATCCGTAATATCCTGACAAGTCCCAAATACAATTTTATTTCTTCCGTATTCATCTGTATGCACCCGCCAACGGTGTTCCAGATACTTTAGCATTTGATTGTGTGCAATAGCTTTGTGCTCAATTTCGTTATAATCTACCGATTGCAACGAATTCATGAAAGCAGCATTTACTCGTTCCTTATCATCTTGGTGCACAAATCCGAGAATAGAATCGTATTGGGGTGAAAATTTTGAAGGTGAAATCTCAAAGATTTTATACATCTCATTCGACCATGTGACCCTCATGGTTTCAATCTCAATTTCCCAACTCCCGACCTTGGCCACGGCCTGTGCTTCTATGAGTCTTGCTTCATTCTTTTCAGACCTTTCTTTGGCTTGTAACAGTTGCTTTTCATATTGTTTCCTGTAAGTGATATCTCTGTTTAGTTCCAACGAGCCTATAATCTTGTCTTTCTTATATATAGGAAGGTGCAATATTTCGTAATTCCGGGTATCGCCATCGCCATAAGTCCATTCAAATTCTTCATCGTATTTTCTGCCCTGCATTACTTGATTCAATCGGTCGAGCCAATATTCGCGGGCTGGCTCTTGAAGCATATCCATAGTCTTCAATCCTTTATAAGCCTGTATACCAAATAGTTTTAAAGTAATTTCCTCGAATGCTTTGTTGAAATATTCTACTTCATTGTTTTCGTTGCGAGCCACTACAATATCGTCAATAGACTGCAAAAGGGCGTTTATGTAGCTTTCTCTTTCTTCAGCCTGCTCTTTAGCTTTTTTGAGTTCTATCGCTATCTGCTTTCGAGCGGTAATATCGTGGCCAATCACAATTGCCCCTATCACTTCATCATTTTGCAGAATCGGACTAAACGAGTTCTCAAAATAGTGCCTTCCATCTGACCAATCTACAGAAGTTTCAATGATAAATGATTCATTTTGGAAGCATCTATGATAGCTTTCCTGCCAAAACTTAACGGTATCGCTTGCAAAATTGTCAGTCGAAATCGTAATGTTGTTCTGCCCCATCTTTCCACCCGATTGCTCATAAACCTTATAAAAGGTTTTATTGCCCAAAAGCATATTATTGTTCCGGTCTACTGCCCAAATCAGCTCTTTCGAGTTCTCCATTATCAGATTCAGATATTCCGCACGTTTGTTTAATACAAATTCCTCACTCATACAATAGTACTTATTGTTTTTTACAAGTTACAAAATTGTTTATACAGTGCAATTACTTTAAACAAAAAATATAGAAAGCTTTAAGCTTCAAATTTGCCCGTTAAGTATAAAGTACAATCTGGTACAAGCTAAGTGAAGCAATTTAACAAATGAATTTTTCAGAAATCTATCACGATTCCGATACCAATACATTACATATCAATATTTTATAAACACTTTTCTTGGTACTAAGATTGTGTTTTAAAAAATATGTAAAATTTTCTTATATATAATTTGTTTATATATAATTTTGTGATATATTTGTAGTCATAATATATACATAAAAAGATATCGGATATGATAGCAAATGATTTATTAAAGGGCACCCTACGCACCATAGTGCTCAAACTGTTGTCTGAAAATCCCCGAATGTATGGGTATGAAATAACTCAAAAAGTAGAAGAACTCTCGCTTGGGAAAATAAAACTCACTTTTGGTGCTTTATATCCGGTGCTACACAAGCTGGAAGCCGAAGGATATGTGCAAACTGAAAGTGTAAGCATAGGCAAGCGGGTTCGCATATATTATAGACTCACGCCTGAAGGCAATAGTTGGGCAACAGTAAAAATAGACGAATTCATTGAATTTGTGAAAGTAATGAATTATGTACTCAATCCTTATCCTTCGGTATCATGACCTACTTAACAGATGAGAACATCGATTTCATATACGATGATATCCGCACCAAGGGCATTACATCTGAAAATCTGCTACATGAAATGGTAGATCACATTTGTTGTATGTTGGAGCCACAACTCAGTGAGAATAATACTTTCGATACTTTGTACCAAAACTTCATCAATACACTGCATCAGAATCAATTTTCAAAAATACAATTTCAAACCAATTTATCAACTAACTTAAAATTTCAGAATATGAAAAAATCAATGTTCATTTCAGGTGCCATAGGTACATTCATGCTCATATCGGGCGTCCTATTTAAAATTAACCATTGGCCGGGAGCCGGCATAATGCTGGTATTGGCTACATTTATTATTGTAGCTTTATTTCTTCCCACATTTTTCATAGTCGGATACAGAGAGAATGAAGAGAAGCGCAATCTGTTTCTTACCATTATTGGCTATCTTACCGTATCATTTCTTATACTAGGTCCGGTTTTTAAAATCATGCATTGGCCGGGTACAGATTTTCTCGTCTTCTTCGGGCCGCTATTGCTGGCAACACTCTTCCTGCCATTTTACCTGGTGAGTGTGTTCCGCAAGTCCAACGAAACGCGTACCAACTATTTATTTATCATACTATTGGTTGCCATTGGCTTTTCGTTTATGTACAGTCTTTCCGCAGTAAATATGACCAAAGATCGAATTGACAGGTATTATGAGGCATACAACGCTAATTTGGATGCATACGAACTATTTGCCCACAAATCTGACTCATTGTACTCGCTTCCCGATTCTACAAACTCATTGCAAGCTTTGGGATCTGTGCACACAGCCAGTACTGCTTTGGCTGCAGATATCGACAAACTTATGCTCAGCCTAATACAATCTGCAAATTCACCTGAAGCTACCCTCCGAAACTTTAGCATAAAAGACGATAAAAAGGTGGGAAAAAAAATGCTGGACGAGACTGATGAAGATAAAATTTTGGCTGAGAAAATTGAAGATTTCAGGAATCTTGCGCTTTCATCAACTGAAGATAAAGATGAGCGGCAAATTCTTATGAGCCATCTCGATTTTACCGAACAGATGGATCCGTATGAATATCTATCTTTTGAACGCGAACCACTCATCTATATACTTTTTCAGCTCTCGTATATAAAGAAAAACATTGCTCTTGCAGAGTTAGAATTAGTCAAATAAACCAACCCCAATTTACCAACTTTTTCTATTTACAAAAGCTATCTGGTAGCTTACTAAAAACCACTTAAAATATGAAATCTATTTGGTCATTTATAGTATTGGTCGTGTTATGTGTAACCACTAATTCTTGCAAAACGATGGACGATGTGAGCCAATTTGCGGCAACCGAAACATTTCCGACGGATACACTGCTTCAAAGTATTTCTCCTAAAAGAGCTATGATTGTGATAGCGCACGATGATGATATGTGTGCCATGTCTGGTACAATTGCCAAGCTCAACAACTTGGGTTGGGAAGTGGCAGTGATAAGTTTCACAAAAACCAACGAACGAAATGCGGCCCAAGTTAAAGCATGTCGTAACATTTTGGATACAGTAATGTTTGTAAATCTTCAACCACATGAATTCCGAAATGACTTGGATACAACAAAGCAGCAATATTATGCCATACCCAAAGCTTTATTTGCTAAAGTATTTAATAAATCGATCATAGAAGCAGAACTTATCCAAATCATAAATTCTTTTGCGCCAACAGTAATTTTTACGCTCGACAATGAAATTGGCGGATACGGGCATCCTGAGCATGTACTGATAAGCCAAATGGTACTAGATCTGGCTGTTGCAAAAACCATTACACCTACATATGTGTACCAAAGTGTTTTTACCGACCATATGGAAAATACTATCATGACCCGTCATTCAGAAAGAATGAAAAGCTGGGGTTTCCCAGGGAATGAATGGGATGAAGCAAAAAAAACGTATGGTGTAGCCGGAATGCCGCAACCCAATGTTCAAGTGAATATCACTGATGTAGCTGTACTTAAGATGAACTATTTACGGTCATATAATAAAAGGGAAAGAAAAGTGCTCGGATTTTATATTCCTGAATTTGAAGAACATAAAGCTGAGAAATATTTTTCGGTATTTGATCGTGAGTTTTTCAGGATTATAAAAATCTGACTCATTTGGTGCAAATGCATGTAGCTAAAGGCATTATCAGGATATGAAAAAATAGAAAAGAGAGTTGCTATTTACACACGCTGTAAAATAGCAACTCTTTTTTTTAAAGATAATGAGTGTGTTGTAAAACAATATTTAAGCCTATCGCTATCAGCATAATACCCCCCAGTATTTCAACACGTCTACCAAGTTTATTGCCAATTTTTTTACCAAGCAACAGGCCTATCATACAAGCCAGTACCGTTACTGCACCAATTATACTCGCCGACAACACAATATTGATATTCAGAATAGCCAAACTGAGTCCTACTATAAGTGCGTCTATGCTGGTGGCTATACCAATACTCACATTGGTGGAAAGTTTAAGTGGATTATAATTGCTGCTATTCACTTTGGTTCCTTGAAAACTTTCGTAAATCATCTTCACTCCCAAACCACCGAGCAATAAAAAAGCAATCCAATGGTCATAGTCTTGCAGGTAATCTTGAAAAGAAGTCCCGGCTACCCAACCAATCAGAGGAAACAATCCCTGAAAAATACCCAATACGAAAGAAAAACGCAATGCAGGTTTGAATTGTATATAATTGACTACTATACCTGTAGAAACGGAAACTGCGAAAGAATCAAAAGACAAACCAATTGCAAGAACTAAAATGGTAATGATCTCCATGAACACTGTATGCTTAAGAAAGGGATTGGGATGGCTAAATAAACCAATGAAGCCGAATTATGCAAATCAATTGAGAAAGATTTCTTTTTGTTGGTAACAAAAAGAGCTGCCCAAATTTGGCAGCTCTTTGTATAATAAATAATTGATTCTACTTAGTCAAGTATGATATTATAAACCCTTACAGAAGCACTTACAGGCACTTCCTTAGGTTTTCTACCTGGGGCAGTTACCAGCAGGGCTTCAGAACTCTTAGGAATCTCAAACGCATACTTACCGTCGGCACCAGTAATGGTTTCGGCAGCGGTATCTTTGACGCGAACTGAAGCGCCACCAATTGGTTTGCCAGATTTGTCGGTTACGATACCTTTTATTAAATCCGGGTTTATACCTTTACGAATATTGCTAATAGCCGTATTTAGGGTATTGATATTTGCTTTGGCAGCAGCATTTGCAGGCTCCAATTCAAGAATCTTCTGATATTGCTCAATAGCGCGCTGGTATTGAGCAATTTTAGGCTCCGATTCTCTTTCTGAAGCTCCCATAGTTGTATAGAGCGTAGCAAGTGAAGTATAGGCTTTTACTTTATAATCCTTGTTGTCGGGTGCCAAATTGAGCATCAGGGTAAAATACTCTTTTGCTTTATTGTAGTCTTTTCTGTCGAAAAGGTAAAAAGAGCCAAAGAAACGATAAGCTTCAAAAATTTCGTTTGCATATTTTACAGTATCCTTGCGACCAAAATCTATTACTGATTGATATCTCTGAAGTGAAAGTCCTGTTTCGTTTTCAGGATCGGCACCTGCGGCAGAGTTTGCAAGCCATACATAACCAACTATTTCGTTAGGGAATTTTTCAATCACTGAGGTAAATGTAGAATCGGCACGGGTAAAGTCTTTAGCTTGATAGTAAGTTTTACCAACCAACATATTATAATCCAAAGTATTTCGTCCCAAACTGATCAGAGTTTTGAATGCCCATGCAGCATCATTGAAGCGTTTTACGCTGTAGCAAGAGTTACCAAATTCAGTAAGGGTTTCAACGTCTTCAAGCTGAATGCTCAATGCCTTTTGATATTGTTTTATACCTAAATCAATTTCGCTATTCGCATTTGCTAGCAGGGCTCTGCGAGCATTTAATGCATTGCTCAATGAATCGAGTTTTACTTTGAGAGCAGGTTTTGCATCAGCTTTGGCTTTGTTAAATGCATTCTGGAAATTATCCACATCTTTGATCATACGGGCGGTATCTGTAGCCAGTTTAGAATAATCAGCATTCTTTTTCAACAAAATACGGCCATAGTAAATATAGTCTTTACGCAAGATTCTTGATTCGTCGAGGTTAGCCATCAGTGTTTGCATATATGCTTTACCTTTTTCAAAATCGGCAGGTTTCTTCTCGTAGCAAGAATAAGCCGCAATACGGTTGAGGTATGTACGAGACTGGTCTATGGCAAAAATCTCCTCTACGTTAGATATTACCTCAGCATAGTCATTTGCAAAATACAATGAGTTTACATAACGGATTTTTGCAGGTATATTTCCTTGGGTAAGGTCGAGGTATGTTTTATAGTATTGTTTAGACTGGTCGTACTTTCCGGCCAAAGAATACAATTGGCCAAGCTCGCGATATGCTGGTGCAAAGGTGCTGTCAATTTCTATTGCTTTTTCAAAATAAGGTATAGCTACTTGCAGGTTTCTAGCTTTCATGTATATAGAGCCAATTTTCATAGATGCTACCGTAGATTGGGGTTCCAAATCCTGAGCCAAATTGTAATTGCTAATGGATTTTGATCCATTTCCCATTACCAGGTAGATATCACCTGCAATAATGTAACTTTCCGCATTTTTAATATCAATCATGAAAGATTCACGCATATAAGGCATTACAATTGAGGTGTCCACCTTATTGTTTCTCATACCTGTTTCGGCAAGTTTGATAAGCGTGTAAGCGTAACGTGTCGGATTTGCAATTTTCTTAATTTTTTTGTACGGGGGCAGCAAGGACTTTGCTTTTGTGCGGTATTGGCTTGCTTCGTTATCTTTACCAATATAATACAAGGTTTTAGCCAACCCTACATAGTTAAGCGGATTCATTGAGTCCACTTTTACGCCATTCTTGTAAAAATCGCCGGCTTCTTTTGCTGCTTCACCAATGGTATTTGAAATAGTATCAGCGAAATAAGCCAACCAAGCATTCTCGCCGGCGTAGTAATAAGCATCGGCAGTAGGAGTAGTGGCAATTAATTTTTTATACAAATCGCTGGCTTGCTCGTATTGCTCTTTTGAAGTAAGTTTACGTGCTTCGAGTAAATCCTGGGCTACAACCTGCGCAGAAAAAGAGGCGGCCATCACAGCAAATACTATAAGACTTTTTAATATTCTTCTCATGTAATAATTTATTTATAATGTAATAACTAAATTTTTTCGATTGCAAATATAGTTTTTTGAATTTTAAAAGTATAGCGATTGAGTAGAAAATTACAAACACCCTAAATCAATACCCTAATTTACAACCTATTATAATATTCAAAGTTGTTTAAAAACAGTTGAACACAATTTATTTCATTCTTTGTAGCGGTCATCTTTCGTTACTTGCATGAGGCGGATGGGCATAGTGGCAGGCAATAAACCCCCTTTTAGCAATATACGTTGACCTTGGTCGGCTGCTACCCATTGTATAAAGCCTGAGCCAAGCCCTGAGAATGTTTCGCGGGAGATCATATACACCTCACGTATAAACGGGTAAGACTTTTGAGCAATAAACCCTTGATATGGGCCATAATACTCACTTTCGATGAACTGGTTGGAAACGTGCACTACCTGCACCCTCGATTTGAAATTGATGGTTGTAGAATCTTCCGGATCGCTTATCCAGTTTACGCCAATTACGCCTATGGCATCTTTATTATTCTCAACAAAATTTACTACCTCAGCATTATTTTTTACTGCATAACATATTTCAGGCAAATTCCCTTCGCGTATGAACATATGTTTCAGGTAACGAATATTCGATGAACCGGCATGGTCAAACACCAGTTTTATTTTACCTAATTTGGATTTTGCATTTATCTGCTTCCATGTATCAATTTCACCGGTAAACATACTTTTGATGGTACTATACCTGAAGAGCGAGTCGGCATTATCCTTATTCACTATGAAAGCTACTGCATCGTATGCTATGAGGGTAGTCCGAGCAATTACGAGCGATTGTCTCAAGAAACTATCCTGTGCTGCAGTCAGTTTAGATCCCACTACTATCACCCTGGCCGAATCTCTGATCAAATCATTGATTACATCAGTTTCCGGCTTATAAGAAGCATTGATGGTAGCGTATGGATAAAAAGAAGTGAAAGTGCGTATTTCGGAATCGAATACAGGTTGATAAGATTCGTCGATACTGATATTAATATTTCCGCGTGTAGGTGTTTCGTCGGTGGCCGCACCACCTTGAGGGGCGCATGCCCCAAAGCCAAATGCTATAGTGATAAGTAAAATAGCATTCTGCATCATTTTTTTTCCCTTCATACTCATTTGTATAAATTTTGGTTTTGATAAAAGTTCTGTCCGAACCAAATCAGTCAATTCCAAATGTTCGATTCGGATCTTTAATTTTTGTATAGGTTACGTAAATGCGGTACAAACCATAGATAAAGAGGGGGATGGAAACGATTGCTCGCAGTCCGGTGTCCATGGTACTAAAGTATGGTGAGAAAAGAAAATAGAGACTAAGTCCGATGTAAAAAAACGACATTACGCCGCTGAAAACCAACATGATGGTTTTATAAACTTTTTCGGGATTCATTCTTGTATGTTATATGAAAAAGAAAAGGCTATTAAAAAATTAACAGCCTTTTCATTTTAGATATTACTGTAATTTGAAGTTTATCGGTACACTATACCAAACGTTCACAGGCTTACCACCTTGCTTACCAGGCTTGAACGCAGGTAGAGTTTTTACCACTCTAACAGCTTCAGCATCGAGAAGCGGGTCAACCGAACGTATTACAGATACTTGTTCTACCATTCCTTTGTAGTTAACACAGAAACGGATGAAAACCTTTCCTTGAATGTCGTTTTCACGAGCCAAAGTAGGATACTCCACGTGTGAAGCAATATATTTCATCAATTCTATGTCGCCACCCGGAAATACAGGCATCTCTTCTACTATAACGAAAACTTCAGTAGGCGCTTCATCTTTCACTTCTTCGCGAACTTCTTCTACTATCGTAACGTCCTCGTCGGTAGTAGTTTCGATGCTCTCTTCAGCAGTCATGATGGTGGTTTGCTCTTCTGGTTTTATAGAGTCCACTACCACCGGGGCCACGAACTTAACCACAGTAGTAGTTTCAGCAGGTGGAGGCGGAGGAGGTGGCGGAGGAGCAATTTCCTCATCCGGTTGGTCTACATCAGCCATCTCAGCTATTACTTCACGTTCTGCCTTCTTGAAGCGACGCTCATTTGCTTTGGCCATTAAATATGGCGTAACCACAACTGAACCAAGAATAACAATACCAAAGGCAATAGCCCACATCATAGTACGGTTGTATTTTTTGCGCAATACATATGCACCGTACTCTTTATTTCTGTTCTCAAAAACTATGTCATCAAGTTTTGGAACGTTATTCATTACATTGCTTTCCATAATGCTCGTTAAAATTATTTGTTACCATTTTCTGGCAATACTGAAGTAGCCTCTCCGAGTGCCACTTTCAACATTCCCTCTTCAAGATAATTAATATCAACTAGTGCATAACGGGCAATTCCGCAAATAGCCATTTCATCAATTATATCAACCACATTTTTATAAGTTGCACGTTTATCGGCCTTTATAAGAACTATAGGACCGGTATCGTCATCTCTTTTTAGGCGGCGAATCATCTCGGGAACTGAATCATGCGGGATTTCAATTTTACCGGTTTTGATATCATCATTGAACTGGTCTATTTTTTTGAACAGAGCTATGTTTCTGTCCAACAAAATTGTACGTACGCCTTCGTCGCTAAAGTCAGTAAGCTGAAGTACAGGCAATGGTAATTTAGTAGGATCAGCGTTTCCAGGATACCAATATACTTTATCGTCAGGTCCTAAGATGATGTTGAGGGTACGGCTGGCTGCAATTTTTGGAGCTTCCGTTTGGTCCTTTTTTTTCTCAGGAAGTACAATTTCCATAACTTTTGGTTTGCTGAACGCTGTGGTGAGCATAAAGAAGGTAATAAGCAAAGCCATAAGGTCAACCATGGGCGTCATGTCTACATGCGCGGAACCATGATGTTTCTTTTTCTTACCGCCTTTTTCGGATTTTTCTTCTTGAACTATTTCTGCCATTTCTATTCAGTTTTTTTAACTACTACTGCTTCCAGATTAGTAATCAAGTTGTAGCGGTTTACATTTTTATCTTGCAGAATATCGAGTACTTTCTTTACAATCGGATACTCAGCCTGTCCATCGCCTTTTATCAAAGTTTTGATATTAGGGTTTACGGTACGTGCGTACAATATCCAGTTGGCAAGTTGGTTGTCTGCTGAATCGAGTGGTATACCTGTTTGCATTGCGGTGCGGTCATTCGGATCTTTGGCGTCTATGAACTCGCCAACTTTCTGAATAGGTACTCCAAAAGATGCATTGTACTTCTCAAATTTCTGCAACTGTTCGGGTGTGAATTTCACGTTGTAGTGAGCACCCATTTGCTCGAGTATCTTACTCCGGAAGTGGAAAGAGGTATCAGAACCATTGTCAAAGTTAAAATAAACACCTTTATCTTTACTTATAACAAGAGTCATGATATTATTGTCCGGAGTAGGCTTTTCCGAGATGGAAAAGGGTGTATCAACCGGGACGGGCTCCTGTGGACGGAACGTTGTAGTTAACATAAAGAATGTCAACAGCAACGAAAACAGATCCACCATAGGAGTCATGTCCATATGTGGTGACTTTGTTGGTAGTTTAATTTTTGGCATAGAAAAATGCTATATGGCCAATAAAATTGATTGTTATATTACTTCTTAGTTTTTCAACGAAGAGGCAAAAGTCTGAGTTAAACTAAAACCTGCTTCATCTATTTTGAAAGTGAAAGCGTCGATTTTAGAAGTAAAGTAGTTGAACATGATGATTGCAATAGTAGAACCGGTGATACCGAATGCTGTATTGATAAGCGCTTCAGAGATACCAGTTGCCAGAGCCAATGCATCAGGTGCACCAGCACTTGCAAGTGCAGCAAACGCACGAATCATACCAAGTACTGTACCGATAAGACCAATAAGTACTGAGATAGAAGCCAAAGTTGAGAAAATTACCAGGTTGCGAGACAACATAGGTGACTCAAGAGCTGTAGCTTCTTCCAGCGATTTCTGTATTGATAATATTTTCTGATCTTTCTCCAGGCTTTTATCATTTTGTAAATCGCGGTAACGAACCAGACCGGCACGTACTACATTTGCCAGAGAACCACGTTGTTTGTCACATGCTACAACTGCGTCTTCAATTTTGTCCGCTTCCAACATCTGCTGTAAGTTACGTACAAACTTGTTGGCACTGCCTTTACCTGCAGCACGTCCAAGGCTGATAAAACGCTCGAATGTAAAAATTAGCACTACAAGTACGCATGTCATCAACAATGGTACTATATACCCACCTTTGTAAATAATACCTAAATAGTTACCTGGTAGTGGGTGACCTTTTGGATTTCCACCTTCAAAGTTTACTGGGCTTCCCATGATATATAAAAACAGGTAGACAGAAACAGCAAATGCTATAAGTATAGCACCTGTGGCAAACCATGATTGAATTAGATCCTTAATTGAACTTGTACCTTTAGCCATAAAAATAATCTTTTAATAGTTGAAAATAATTTAATTTTAGTAGTTCTTGTTAATTATTTAAAAACATAACGGCCACAAAGTTTATTAAAATTATACTAAAATCAAAGTAATTTTTTAAAAAAATGGACATTAGCGTTTTTCATATAAACTTTGCTTTATATTGAGATTCAGTTTTTGCATAATTCCATAAGTTCTACAAACTTTTTTTTGATTCTTTTGTACCGCTTTTTTTGCTCATTTTTATCCCACTTTGGTTTTTCTCTGCCGATATTTTATCTCGCTGTGGGCTTTATATTTAAGTAGCTTTTTCTGAAGCTGTGATTTTTTTCACAATACTCCTAAGCTTAATTAACACTTAATCTGATTTTTGTTAAATTTTCACCAACAATCTATCCGTAATTATTGATTTCCTGAATGATTTTAATCATGAATTTTGGTGTTGTGAAACAGACTTTCAAACCTCATTTTGAAGAATAAGCAAAAACTTAAGTATATATATTTGTATATCTACGTATCGTCAGTATGATAAAAACTTACTCACATGTCTTCACACAATGAACATCCTGTAAAAAATAATCTTATCTCCCGGATTAAAAATAACACCGGAGTCAACATCTACAAGTGCTATCAATGCGGGAAATGCTCTGCCGGATGCCCGGTAGCCTACGATGAAATGGAATATCCGCCTAGCATGATCATGCGCTTACTTCAGACTGAAGATAAACAAAATGAAGTGTTGGTAAAGAAATCTTATGCCATTTGGGTGTGCCTTACCTGCGAAATGTGCTTTACCAGATGCCCTATGGAGATTGATATTCCTACCGTAATGGACTACGTGCGACAGGAATCGCTCCAAGAGAAAATCATACATCCTAAAGCCAAACGCATTGTGGCTTCTCACGAGGCGTTCATCAATTCTATTCGCAAAACCGGTCGCTTGCACGAAATGGGATTTGTGATGGAATATAAACTCACAACAGGCAATCTGACGCAGGATATCTTCCTGGCCCCTAAGATGTTTGAAAAGGGAAAACTGCACATCTTGGCCGAGAAAATAAAAGATACTGCGCTAATGGCTCGTATTTTTAAAAGAACTAAAAAATAATCATTCAACTACTCAGATTATGAAAATCGGATTATATCCCGGATGTTCTCTTACTGGCTCTTCCAGAGAATATTACGAATCGATTATAGCAGTTACTAAAGCGCTGCAAATTGATATAGTTGAAATACCTGACTGGAATTGTTGCGGTGCTACTGCTGCCCACAATCTCAATAAAGAACTTTCACTTTCGTTGCCTGCACGCAATTTGGCCCTTGCTGAGCGCGAAGGTCTGGCAGATATAGTGGTACCATGTGCCGCTTGCTACAGCCGCCTGAGTGTAACCCAGCACGAATTGCACGAAAATCCGGTTCTCAAAAACCGTATTTCCGAAGTGATTGAAATGGAATACCATGGCACTTCCAATGTAATGAACATCATACAGTTCATGCAAAAATATGCCACCAAAGCCATAGATGAAAAGAAAATAAAACCTCTGAACATGAAAGTGGCATGCTATTATGGTTGCTTGATGGTGCGTCCACCCAAAATTCTGAACTTCGATCGTCCGGAAGATCCTCAGACCATGGAAGAAATAATGAAAAGCCTGGGCGCCACGCCCATAGACTGGAATTACAAAACTGAATGCTGCGGAGCTGCTATGTCTATAGCCCGTACCGATATAGTAGGCAAACTTTCGGGCAATATAGTGGAAGACGCTACCGAACGTGGTGCAGAAGCCATAGTAGTAGCTTGTCCCATGTGCCACTCTAATCTGGATATGCGCAGGCCTGAAATTGAAAAGGCTATGGGCAAGAAACTTTCAATCCCGGTAATATACCTCTCCCAAGCCATAGGCCTTTCTGTAGGTCTCAGCGAAAAAACGTTGGGCATAAACCGCCATTTCGTAAAGGTTGATTTGCCTTACAACAAGGCTCAGCAACCCGTTGAACAAAATAATGTTACAAAGTAATTTCTTAAGATATACCAAATTATGGCAAGAATAGGCGTATTTGTTTGTCATTGCG
>JAIFMY010000237.1 GCA_020048155.1 Bacteroidota bacterium | reverse complement strand
GTGCCAATGCAATGAGAACAAACTCCTTACGATTGGCAACAAATTTATCGGCTAGGGCCATGAAATATAACTTACGTAGATTGGCGGCATACAAAGTATTTGTTGCACCTTGCGATCTGTATGCCAATACGTGTATATACTCGTGCACAGGAAGTAAGGCAAATGACAGTGCCAATCCGTACCCCAAATGCGTAAAGCGCTCATCGAATGCATATTCCGGCAAATTATAATCTACCACTATGAGATACACTACCAAAGCAAGCAACACAATATTGCTTATGTAATAAAATACCGAATAAAAGGTTAGCTTTTTCATATAGGTTTGAATGAACGGCACCAAATCCTGGTGTCCAAGCTCGTCCATCAAAACATACCCATTTTGCAAGAGTTCCTCGGGCTTTAATTTCATGTGTATGAGATAAGTGTAATATAAAAAAGTAATGCAAAAACAGAATCTCACTGCTTTTGCATTACATATGTCTTGTAGTTCTATTTTTTAGTTGTATGTCCGCAGTTCGAGCAATATGGTAGGTGCAGGAAGTTTTTGTGTCCGCAGGCATCGCAATTGGAGAAAAGTTCAAGCCCGCAGTAACGGCAATATACAGTAACCACCGGAATGGGTTTCCCACCATCTGAGGGCGACTCCCAGGTTTTGAGAATAAAATCTTTTCCACATGATGGACAGATGTGGTTGTGGAGCGATTTCTCCGCTACTTCGGTCTGTACGTTTCTGGCTCTTTCCTGCGATGAAATTTCCAATTCTTTTTTCTTCATTTCCAAATACTTACGTATGCTATTGATGGCATAGTATCCGGCAAAAAGCGAAAGTATAATACCTACACTGTACCTTACATATCCACCATAGCTGGGCAGATAAGGTACCAATCCGAAGAAGAATGCATATAAAGAGAATATAATATAGCCCTGAAACAATGGCCAGTACTTGCTTCTACGAAAACGCAGAAAGAAGAATATGCCTATCAGAAGTATTGGGGTAACTATAAGCAAGCGAATGAGAAAAACTTTCAAATCGTATTTGCGAAGGGCTACGAAATACAACTCATTGGCTCGCTGCCTTTCCTCATCTATTTTTATATAATTTACATCCCTGTACTTAGCTATCTGGGACACAGAATCTTCAAGAACAGCCAATTGAGATTGCCACTCCTGTTCTACCTTCAGCAACTCGTCCACTTTGCGGGCTCTGGCTAGTACTTCTACGTCGTTTGTAGGCGAGCCAATGGTGTTGCGTGTTGATAGCCAATTGTCGAACGACTCTTTTTCTGCTTCGCGGCGCATCACCACTGTTTCGATGGTTTTGGTGAGGCGTTCCATTTTTATGCTTAGTATACGGATAGAATCGTCGCTGCGTGCAATGTCTTTGTTGTAATTATCTATCAGTGAAGCGTTTTCGAAGTCGGTGGGCATGGGACTGGTGGTGACACTGTCTATATCCGACATGATGTTATCTGTAAGCAAAATGAGAAAAATACTGAGAATCACCGAAATTGAGAAGAATACAATCTTCGACGTCCTTTCTAGTTTTTTGCTGTTTAGTTCCATAGGTTGTATTTAGTGTTTGGGGTGAAGATAAAAAAACATGTGTATGCAAATGGCATTTTTCAGCTATCTGTAAGCACCTTAAATGTACAAAACCAATTGTACTTTACCAAACAATATGCTAATTCTTTCTGGGGCCGAAATTTGTGATGAATTTCTGGAAGTGTTTCGCAGAAGATTTATTTCTCGCAGATTTACGTAGATTTTTAGCGCAGATTTACGCAGAAATTGGTTTCACGCAGAGTCTCGCAGAGTCCAGCGCAGAGTTTCGCAGAGGATATATTTCTCGCAGATTTACGCTGATTCTGGCATAGATTCTCGCAGAGTTTTTTGTTTGTTTAACCGCAGAGTTGCGCAAAGGGCTGCGCAGAGTTTCGCTGAGATTTTTTAAACGCAGGGTGAATTAAATTATTATTATTCAACATATTATAGTGGTTATAAAATTCTTTTAATAAAATAGCAACGCAATCAACGTATTGAACCCTGCGAGACTCTGCGTTAAAATCTGCGTAACTCTGCGAGAAATCAATATAATCAGTTCTCAATAAATCAGTCCAAATCCGTTCGATCAGTCTAATCTGCGTTCCATTCAAATAAAACTTTGCGCGCCTTTGCGCAAAACTCAGCGTAACTCTGCGGTTAACACCTAGGCTAAAAATATTCTACAACTATTTCAGGTACGAAAGACCTTCTTTGGCAGAGACATCGTTTGGTTTATTCAACAAGGCTTTATTAAACAAAACCTTGGCTTCGCGGGTTTTTCCCATCTGAAAATTGGTCCAGGCAAGCATCACTACCCCATCATAATCAAACGGATACATATCAACCACTTTCTTGAAATATTTGTGCGCCGAATTATAATCTTTTCGGCCATAATAAATAAGCCCCAAGCGATACATGGCCACCGTATTGCCGGGTGAGTTTTTAAGTATTTCGTTGTATTGTTCTATTACTTTGTCCCACTTGCCAGCCCCCGAAGCCGGATATGCCATTCCAAAACGAGCCTCCTCGGAGTAGGGCATCAGGCTGATGGCTCGCTGATAATTGGCCATAGATTCTTCAAACAATCCGGCACTGTAGTTGAGCCAACCCAAACGCAAATTTATTTCGTACGAATTCTCGTCGTACACTTTTTTCAATTCGTAAATGGCTTTCAGATAATCACCTGATTTTTCGTACTGATAGCTAAGCGTGAATGCGTTTCCAAGTAAATCCCAGTCCTGGGCATAGTTCTTCAATCCCGGCAGCAAAAATGCCAATACCAGCAATCTAATTTTTAAAAATTCCATGAAATTGATGTATTTATGATTGTATTCCAATATTTTACTGACTTTGTAGTGGTATTATCCCTACTGGTATTCATTTCGTAAAAGTGAGTTGAATAGGCTTGCAAGCCACCTAAAGATACCCGAAACTGCTTGCCGTAGTAGGTCAGATAGGCACCTGTTTGCCAAAGCATTTCATCCGGATTGTTGTATACATATGCCCCACCCATAGCCAGCATATTGGCATGGTCGCCATATTCGGCCAATGCACTCAGGTACCATTTTTTATAAAGTTTTTGGCTCAAAATTCCTTTGTAAGCAATGCCTTGATTGTCGTTCTTGTAAAAACTTAGCCCGGCACTTAGGGTGGTATTCAGGTTGGCAAATGGGTACCAGTTAGCAAGCAAACTGCCCTGTATGAGTGAGTTATTGCCTATATTTCCCAAGGCTGCTTCGGTGAAAATGCTGTATAAAGGCATACTGAATGAGTAGGCAATATGTAAAGCATAATCTGAATATGACAGAGACAATAACTCGGCGTAGTTGCTCCAAGCCATGTTTTGAAAAGCACTATCTGTATTCAATATGCTGGTACTCCCACTTGCTAGCAGTGCACCAAACATGAAGTAATGCTGGGGAGACGGGCTAAAATCGTAGGTATAATGCAGCATATGCTGAATGGTACTCCCATCGAAACTTAGCACAGTAGGGGTATTAAACTGTATCCTTTCAGTTTTATACACTTGCGAAAAATCGTAGCTAAGATTGCTTCCACCACCTCCTTCCGAAATCCAATTTGACTCCAGTCCTGCAAAGTAATAAGAATTTCGTATGCTTTGCTGGCCTTTTATGTTGTAATCACCATTCAGGTCGCTTATAGTCAGTGTATTAGTATTTTGGGTAAAATTGTATCCGGCTCTGGCTGCAAATAGTTTGAGGCGATTGTCTGATTCCATTTTAAGTTTCTCGCGTACATGCGCCGGCCATTTGTTTCTGAATTTTTCAGCATACAAAGTATAGCCAGAATACAAATATGAATAATACAAATATTCAGACAAATATATGTCTGATTTATCCATATTTCGGGCATTTTCGAAATGCTCTATGGCCAAGCGATATTGCTTCTGGTTGAAATAAGCTATTCCCATGCGAGCTTGCATATAATAGCTATTGTATCCTTTGCCAAATGCTAAGTTGCAGGTATTTATTACTTTATCCCAGTTTCCTGCCATATAATCTGCATACGAAGCACTATCGGCATACGAGAAATTTACCATCGAATCTGGTAGTTGTGCACGTAGCTTTTGGTTCAAAGGGAATAGGAAAACACTGAGAATGATGAAAAAAAATACAGGTCTTTTATTCATAAAAATTATTGTTGACCGTGAGTTTGAAACGGATGTTGTTTTTTTGCCCTTCACATTCCATTTTCTGGTGAAAAATATGAGAATGTATTTTGGCTGAAAAATGATACATACTTGCAGGATTAAAGGTCAATTCAGTATCTGTAAGAATATGTCCTTCAGTAAAATCGTCGTAAAATGCTTGATAAGAAATCTGATACTTTCCACTGAAAAAATTCCTGAAAGGAGCAACAAAGTCGTGCATCCAGAGCAGGTACCCCGGCATGATGAGATGAAGCGGGAAATTATCGGTGAGCAATAAGTGTGGGTAATATCCGAGTTGTACACGGTAAAATGTGAGAAAATACACATACAACACCGACGATTTGTTTCCTACAAAATTGGTAAACCAAAACAATTGCCCATCGTTGTAAAAAAAGGCGTACGAGTCTGTATGCACACAATATATGTAACTATAATTATCTGGGGTTGATAGAACTTCCCAAACAAGTTTTTGCTCAATAGTATTTTCTTGTACATAATGTACTCCCAATTTCTGGCCGGGAATAAAGTTGAAATAGCTATTCAATATCGGATTTACAGTAATATTCCCAACTTTGTCGCCAAGCAAGGGTTTGTAAAACGATTTTTGCACGAAACTACTGTTGTTGTTGAGCACCAAGTGTCCAAGAGGATAATCGAGCGTGGCAGAGCCTATAAATGGCATAGCCTGAAAATGCATATGCAAGTGCGGATAAGGCGAGCGTCCTGAGTTTCCAACTTTGGCTATGGGCGCCCCTTTTCTTACGAAATCTCCTTTTTTTACATTTATACTATTGGGCATAAAATGGCATAAAAGGGAATAAAGTAAAGGAGTATGTTTTATGATGACTGCATTGCCCCAGTTGTTCTTCATATTTACCTGACCAACTGCATTGTCAGGTATTGTGCTTATAACTTCTATCACTTCCCCATCAGCAGGTGCCAGCGCCAATTTTCCATAGCAATAATAGTCGGTCAGTTTTTCGCCTGAATTGAAATATGTTTTTCCTTCAGAATCTGATATCTCAAAATCCCATGCATGTAGCCATTGTCCTTTGTGCG
>JAIFMY010000226.1 GCA_020048155.1 Bacteroidota bacterium | reverse complement strand
TTTTTAATATGTAGTTATAAGTGAACGTGATATAGATAAATATCTGTATTTGTAAATATGATTATCAGTATTACAAAGGTATTAAAAATAACATTGCTGTTTCAAATGTTTAATTGTAAAATTGTTAGATATTTAAAATGATGGTCTAATATAAATAAATGGTAAATTATATCTTCTTCTAAATGAATGCCTCAGCTATCATTTTTGCACAAATTGCAATGCTACAGTATTCATTGGTTCATAAAACAGAATACATGGTTATCTGAAGAAATATAACTTGTGAAAACATTTCGGGAGAACTAAACGTGACAGGAAAGTAAGCATCGTCTCATTTTAACCCCTTTTAATAATTTTGATGCGCATTTGGTATAAATGGCCGTTGATAACTAAAACTTTATTTGTATTTTTGCGTTTGCATCAGAATTGCTTGTACCGCGTCTAATGCATTAGATATCAAATATTTTTTAAATGGAGAACATAAGGAATTTTTGTATTATAGCTCATATAGACCATGGTAAAAGTACCCTTGCCGACAGATTCTTGCAAGTAACCAAAACCGTAAGTGGTAAGGAATTGGTTGAACAAACCCTCGACAACATGGATTTGGAGCGCGAGCGAGGCATTACTATCAAGAGCCACGCCATACAGATGCTCTATACTCACCTCAATAAGCAATATGTACTCAATCTGATAGATACCCCGGGTCACGTCGATTTTTCGTACGAGGTTTCAAGGTCTATAGCTGCCTGCGAAGGAGCTATCCTAGTGGTAGATGCTACTCAGGGCATTCAGGCCCAAACCATTTCTAACCTGTATATGGCCATAGAACACAACCTCGAAATTATTCCGGTGCTCAACAAAATGGACATGCCCAGTGCTATGCCCGATATAGTGAAAGACCAGATAGTAGAGCTACTTGGCTGTAAACGCGAAGAAATATTAGAAGCCAGCGGTAAAACCGGTATGGGTATAGTTGAAATTCTGGAAACCGTTATAAACATAGTACCTGCACCAAAAGGCGACATTAATGCTCCACTGCAAGCGCTTATATTCGACTCAGTATTCAACTCATTCCGCGGTATCATTGCCTATTTCAAAATTTTGAATGGAACCATTCGCAAAGGCGACTTTGTGAAGTTTTTCAATACCGGAAAAGAATATCTGGCCGATGAAATTGGTATTCTGCAGATGGATTATATGGAACGCCCTGTGCTGTCGGCTGGCGATGTAGGCTACATCATCAGTGGTATAAAATCGGCTAAAGAGGTGAAAGTGGGTGATACCATTACCCATGTAAAAAACCCTTGCAAAGCGGCCATAGATGGGTTTGAGGAAGTAAAGCCTATGGTTTTTGCCGGTATATACCCCATAGATGCCGACGACTACGACGACCTGCGCACTGCCATGGAGAAACTGCAACTCAACGATGCTTCGCTTACCTACATGCCAGAGGCGTCTGCTGCCCTGGGCTTTGGTTTTCGCTGCGGTTTTCTTGGCCTGTTGCATATGGAAATAGTGCAGGAGCGCCTCGAACGTGAGTTCGATATGAATGTGATAACTACCACTCCCAACGTTTCGTACATTGCATATTTGCGAAACGGTGAAGTAATAGAGGTGCACAGCCCTGTGGAACTCCCCGATCCTAAAATACTTGATTATATAGAAGAACCCATGATTCGTGCCGAAATAATTTCGCAAGCCGAGTTTGTGGGCGGAATCATAAAACTTTGCCTCGATAAGCGCGGTGTACTCATCAAGCAACACTACATCTCGGGAAACCGCGTGGATATGGAATTTAAGATGCCAATGGCCGAGATTGTATTTGATTTCTACGACCGCCTCAAAAGTATATCCAGAGGATACGCTTCGCTCGATTATCAGCAAACCGGGTACCAACGTGGCAATCTGGTAAAGCTTGAAATACTGCTGAATGCTGAAAAAGTGGATGCACTTTCTACCCTCATACACCACGACAATGCGTACGATTTTGGCAAGCGCATCACCGAAAAATTGAAGGAACTCATACCGAGGCAGCAATTTGAAATAGCCATACAGGCTGCCATTGGCGCAAAGGTAATAGCCCGCAGTACCGTAAAAGCCGTGCGCAAAGACGTAACTGCCAAATGCTACGGTGGTGATATTACCCGTAAACGTAAACTCTTGGAAAAGCAGAAGAAGGGTAAAAAACGCATGAAACAAATTGGCAACGTGGAAGTTCCTCAAAATGCTTTCCTCGCCGTTCTGAAATTGGGCGATTAAATTTTGTCCCGTTCATCTGGTATTATTTTTTCCTTTCATACACTTTTGAAGTGTTTAACCGTTATTTTAGTACTAAAATTTTGTTACTAATTTTAACCAATTGTAAACTAATACACTATGAAACGATATCTACTACTAATACTCATAGCTGTACTTTCTGTAACAGCTCAGGCGCAGCGCAAGAAACAAGTTATTAAGTGGTTTAGTTTGGCCGCCAAAGGTGGATATGGAAATACCATGTTGCTCAATTCGTCCATCAACAATGACATTGCAGTTACCCGCGATTTCAAATCGCCCAGTTATTTTTACGGGCTCAGGTTTGGCTTTACGCATGGCGACAATTTTGGTGTTTCTGCCGAAGGACTTTGGTATACATTCAACCAATCGTATGATATTGACCTTTCTTCCGGGAAATATACCAAGGACTACAATTTCAAATCGTTCGATTACACGGTATTGCTTCGCTATACCAGCGATTTGGGCTTTATTGTGGAAGGTGGCCCCAAGTTTACCACCCTCAAAACTGCAAAATATGAAATGACCGGCGATGGATTGGATGGTACTTCTGTTGACATCATGGAGAGTTTAAACACCAAATTGAAAGGAGTTACCTTTGGTATTGGCAATTCGATTAAGCGTGGCGATAGGGTTGAACTCAATTTTATAGTGCGTGCAAATTACGGACTTACCGATTTGATGGTATATGAAGAAACTGCACCCAATTATCTGATGGAGGATAAAAGATACACCCGTAATACCGACAATTTTGTGGAATCGTACATGGATAAATACTCCAAAACCCATCCGCTTACCATACAGGCTGTGTTGGAGCTCAACTATTTCTTTGCCTTTTTTGGCGATGCCAAGTGCGGCAAAGGCAGGCTTATGTTTTTCAGATAAAAATATTGCATGAATTTTATTCTTTTGTTGTTGTTATCGGTGGCGCAAGTGCTGCAACCCAATGTAAAACCAAAGCCTTCGGAAATACGGCTGATGACTTTTAACATTCGCCTCGATGTACCTTCTGATGGCGTATATGCCTGGAATGCACGCCGCGAAATGGTGTATGATGTGATTAGAAAGTACAATCCGTCTGTGTTTGGGGTGCAAGAAGCATTGCCGCACCAAATGGACGAATTGCTGGCTGCTCTGCCCGGATATGCCTACGTAGGGGGAGGCCGCGACGATGGTATGCGAAAAGGAGAATTTTCTGCCATTTTTTACAACAAAAGTAAATATAAGGTCATAAAAGACAGTACCTTTTGGCTTTCTGAAACCCCGGATGTGCCGGGTAGCAAATCATGGAATACCGCAATTACTCGTATTTGTACTTGGGCTATATTTGAAGAAATTCAAACCCGGAAGCAGTTTACTGTTTTCAATACGCACTTCGATCACATAAGCGAATGGGCAAGACGCGAGTCTGCTTTACTTATTAAGCGCAGGTTGCTGGAAGTGAGTAATGTGCAGGCTGCCTTTATGATGGGGGATTTCAATTCTACAGTAAAGGATTCTGCTTACAACGCAATAGTTTCTGATAATGTAGTGCTAGATAGCAGGGTAGTGGCCGGCAAAAAAGCCAAAGGCCCCGACTGTACTTTTGGCGGTTTCCCATTTACTTACAAAGCAGGGAATGTGATAGACTTTATATTTTATGTGAAAAAGGAAAACATAAAGCCAAAGCGCAACGAGGTGATAGACTATAACATTAAAAATGCCTACCCATCTGACCACCTACCTGTGTTGGCCGATTTTGAGTTCTGATTAAGCGGGTTGCTATCAGGGGGAGTTTATTCATTCAGCGCATCTTGCATGAGGCACCAGTGCCATAGAGGAATTATTGAAATATCGTTCTGAAGTGTTTCTTCCTCACATGAATAGCACAAAATGGTTTTCTTGTTGATTTGCAGTTCTTCGCTGGCTTTGTTCAAGGCTCTTATCTCTCTTTCACGGGTTTCTAATTTGCTTAGACTATAGGCTACTTGAATTAGTTCACGGTTCGGAATATAAAAATCTATCTCATATCCAGTGCGGTAATAATATACATTCTTTCCGTTTTGCCTTCGTAAATAGTTAAATACCAAGGTTTCGGTTAGCTGTGCTTCGGGGTTCATTAAGAAAAGGCTTAAAATACCGTTGTCGTTAAAGTAAAACTTTTTTTTACTTTCACGTTCTACCAGTTTTGCGTTGTAGTTTGGAATATTGAAAACCAAATAACTTTCTTCCAAATATCCAAAATAATCAATCAATGTTGCAGTTCCCACATCGGTACCTACCGATTTTATGATATGCTTCAGTCTGTTAAACGAGGTTTCATCGGTTGTACTTTCAGCAATTTTCTTTATTAGCAATTTAAGTGCAAAATCGTTTTTGATGGTATAACGGGTAACAATATCGCCATGAAAAACTTTTTGGTAGATGTTACTCAAATATTCCTTTTTATGCACAAACTTTATGGTTTCAGGGAAAGCTCCAAAGTAGAAATATTGCTCAAAAAGATTTTTTATCTCGAAACGTTGCTCTTTATACTCATAATTGTTCTGCAAAGTAATGCCGTGAAACCTCAGAAACTCGGTAAAATTGAGAGTATATATTTCTTTGACAAGAAACCTTCCGCCTAGCACGGTAGCTATTTCGTTGCTAAGCATGTTGGCATTGCTGCCTGTTACATAAACACGGTATCCCTGGTCGCTCAAGCGGCGGACAAACTTATCCCAACCGCTAATATTCTGAATTTCATCGAAAAAACATACTGGTTTATGAGTATACATTTCTTTGTAGGCTTCTAGCAGGGCATCAAAATGTTGTACATGCATTTCCATCAACCTTTCGTCCTCGAAATTTACAAACAGTAGACTCTCAAGGGGAGTTCCTCCTGCAACTAATTGTTGTGCTATTTGATACATAAAATAGCTTTTCCCAGCTCGGCGTGCACCAACAAACACATAATTGGCACTCGGATCTATATTAATATTTCGGTTAAATACTTTTAGCTCTGGCAAAAGCTCTTGGTATTCTGTGATTATCTTTTTAAAAATTGCTTTCATGTCAATTATATTCTGCAAGAAGAACAAAAATAGTAAAATGTGTTCTGTACGCAAAATAAAAAGGAATATTTTATCTTGTTAATGGAATAGTATCTATTAAATGGAATATGAATAATGTTTTTCGCTAGCTAATGTGCAGCAATAAAAGTTTTAGAAAAAAGTTGCGTTTTGTAGAAGTGATTGATTTTTATTACAAAAAGAACATCCCGAGACAAATTCCGGGATGTGTGTAAATGTAAGATGGATATTTTTATTCTAAAGCAATAACAGTAAGGAAAGAAATAGATATCTCAATCATTCTCGCTTGCAGGAAACATATCGCTTATAAAACTTTCATACTTGGCAGCCAGATGTTTACGTTTTAACTTCAGGGTAGGCGATAGGTCGCCACTCTCGGGAGTCCAGCTATCTTTTATAAGCTTGAATTTCTTTATTTCCTCTGTTTTCCCCAGTTTCTTATTCACCGCTTTTATCTCGTCCTGTATCAGTTGCTTCACTTTTGGGTTCTCTATGAGCGATTCTAAAGTCAGGGGCTGTATATGATGTTCTTTTCCCCAGCGGGTTAGTCCTTCCTGGTCGGGCACTATGATGGCGGCAGCGTATTTCTTGTTTTCACCTACAATCATGGCTTGCTCAATGTAAGCCGACTCTTTGAGTTTGTTCTCGAGCACTTGAGGGGCTATGTATTTTCCGGACGAAAGTTTAAATATTTCCTTCTTCCGGTCTGTTATTTTCAGGTACTTGCCATTTACAAATTCGCCTATGTCTCCGGTGTGGAACCAACCGTCTTTTATGACTTCGGCGGTGAGTTCGTCGTTTTTGTAATAGCCTTTCATTACGTTAAACCCGCGTACCAGTATTTCCCCATCGTCGGCTATTTTTACTTCTACATTTTCAATTACCGGACCTACAGTTCCAAATTTTATACCCGGGTGTTTCGAGTAATTGAATGCTATGAGAGGTGAAGTTTCGGTGAGGCCGTAGCCTTCTTGCACCGGTATGCCTGCCGCCCAGAATAGGCGAGCCAAACGTGGCTGAAGTGCTGCTCCACCCGAACCTATGAATTTCACATGTCCACCCAAAGCCTCCTGCCATTTTACAAACACCAGTTTGCGGGCTATTGCGAGTTGAGCAAAATACAGCGGGCCATTGGTGAAATCGAACCTCAAACCCAGATTTACCGACCAATCGAAAATGGCGCGTTTTATACCTTTCAGTTCTTTGCCTTTATTCATGATGGTGGCATATACTTTTTCGAGATATTATGGTGCCCATATTCTGTGCATAGTATATACTCACCCCTTTGTATTGGAAAAGGTAACTGAGCAAATGTTCGTACACGTGGCACAGGGGCAGGAAACTCAGTATTTTGTGTGTATTGTCTAGTGGCAATGCGTTGCGTGCCGAAAGCAGGTTGCTTACAAAATTGTGGTGTGTGAGCATTACGCCTTTAGATACACCTGTGGTTCCACTGGTATATATAATGGAAGCCAGGTCTTCGGGGCTTACTTCTTTCTTTGTCTTATTCAGAACTTCACGGAGGTGTTCCGATGGTGTATACTTTTTCTATGGCCGGAATTTTGTCAATAAGTGGTTTTAGCTTTTTGTACAAAAGGGCATCAGATATAAACATGTATTTTATCTCTGCATGCACCAGTATATATTCATAGTCTTCAATGCTTAGGGTAGGGTATATGGGAACATGTATGGCTCCTGTCTGCAATATGCCCATATCTAGAAAATTCCATTCGGTTCGGTTGTTGGTGAGGGTGGCCAGCTTGTCGCCTTTTTTTATTCCCATTGCCAGCAATCCCAGGCTTACAAGGTCAGACTGACGCGCATATTCATCGGTACTGGTAGTTATCCAATTTCCCCCCACTTTTTGAGCCAGCGCATCTGGCTTGGGGTATTTTGCTTTCTGGTGATCAAGCAAATCAAAAACACGTGTTAGTTCCATAAGAAAATAATTTTATTCAGCTATAAAATTAAAAAAGCGACCCAATTATGGATCGCTTCTTTGCATATTTAAGTAAAAAATCTTTCAGTGGGGCTTAGTTTTTTGGAATAAGCACTTTTCTCGAAAGTTTTAGTTTTTTAGTTTTCGGATCTATATCAATCAGTTTTACTTCAACTTGGTCGCCTACTTTGAAATAGTCGGCAGCGCTTTCTACGCGTTTGTGATCTATTTCTGAAACGTGAAGTAAACCGTCTTTGCCGGGAAGGATTTCGATAAATGCACCGAATTCAACCAGGGTTTTAACTTTACCCATATAGATTTTACCCAATTCTGGTTGTTCTACAATGCCTTTTATGCGCATCATGGCTTTGTCGATAGAAGCTTTGTTGGCTGAGCTCACGTCTACGTATCCTTTGCCATCTTTTTCTTCGATGGTGATTACGCTGCCTGTGCTTTCCTGTATTTCCTGAATCACTTTACCACCAGGTCCAATAAGGGCGCCAATGAGTTCTTTAGGAATGATGATTTGCTCTATACGTGGCACGTGTGGTTTGTAGTCGGCACGTGGTGCAGCTATGGTTTCAAGCATTTTACCCAAAATGTGCATTCTGCCTTGTTTGGCCTGATGCAGGGCTTTGCTCATGATTTCGAAAGTCAGACCTTTTACTTTGATGTCCATCTGGCAAGCAGTAATACCATCGGCAGTACCTGTTACTTTGAAGTCCATATCGCCCAGGTGATCTTCGTCGCCTAAGATATCGCTCAGAACGGCAAATTTTCCGGTAGCTTCGTCGGTGATAAGGCCCATGGCTATACCAGATACCGGTTTTTTGATTTTCAAACCTGAATCCATAAGAGCCAAAGTACCTGCACATACGGTAGCCATAGACGATGAACCGTTAGATTCGAGAATATCGCTTACTATACGAATGGTATAAGGCGTATCGGGCAACATGCGTTTGAGTGCTCTGAATGCAAGGTTACCGTGGCCAATTTCGCGGCGGCTGGTACCTCTGTTCGGGCGTGCATCTCCGGTAGAAAATGGTGGGAAGTTGTAATGAAGCATGAATCTGTAACGATCCTGAATGATGGCATCATCAATTATTTTCTCGTCCATTTTTGTACCCATAGTCACTGTGGTGAGCGACTGGGTTTCGCCTCTGGTGAAAAGGGCTGAACCGTGAGCAGCAGGCAGAATATCTGTTTCGCAAACTATCGGGCGGATTTGTTCGGTATTTCTGCCGTCTACCCTTAAGCCTTGCTCAAGTATAAGCTTACGCACTACTTCATATTCAACATGGTTGAAATACTGGTTTATGAGAAATCCTTTGGATGCTTGCTCTTCGCTGAGTGTAGCTACAAATTCTTCTTTTATGGCTTGGTATTGGTCGTGGCGCTCGCCTTTTTTGCAACCCGATTTTGCAACTGCCATTACTTTATCGTAAGAGAAAGCTGAAAGTTTGGCTCTCAGATCTTCGTCGTGAATTTCGTGGCAATATTCTCTCTTTTTGATGCCCATTTGTTCGGCCAATTCAATCTGAGCTATGCACATTTGTTTTATGGCTTCATGACCAAATTTGATTGCTTGGAGCATATCTTCCTCGCTTACTTCGCTCATTTCGCCTTCTATCATTACTATCTGGTCTTTTGTACCACCAATAACAATCTCTATATCAGCGTTCTGATTTTCGGTAAATGTAGGATTGATTCTGAATTTGCCATCAATGCGCGAAACACGAACTTCAGCCATAGGACCATTGAAAGGTACATCGCTCACAGCTATGGCAGCAGAAGCAGCCAAACCTGCCAATGAATCTGGCATGGTTTCTTTGTCTGATGAAATAAGGTACATTACCACGAATGTGTCTGCGTGATAATCTTCAGGAAAAAGTGGGCGCAAAGCACGGTCAACAAGGCGTGAAACTAAAATTTCATCGTCGCTTGGTCGTCCTTCGCGGCGTAAGAAGCCACCCGGAATTCTTCCGGTAGAGGCAAATTTTTGTTGATACTCAACGGTAAGTGGCATGAAATCTACTTCGTTTCCTGCTTTTCTGGCAGAAACAACGGTAGCCAGCAACATGGTTTCTCCCATTTTTACTACTACTGCGCCATCGGCTTGTCTGGCCATTTTACCAGTCTCTATGGTAATGGTGCGGCCATCGCCAAGATCTATATTTTTTGTAACGATATTAAACATACTCATGGTATTCTTGTTAATAGGTAAATATTATGTTCATCTACTGACGTTCAGTTTTAAATAAAAAAAGGCAATCGGGATTGCCTTTTTTATATTATTTTCTGAGGTTCAGCTCATCGAGCATTACACGGTAACGTGCTATGTCGTGTTCCTTAATGAAATCGAGCAACTTGCGACGTTTACCTACCAACATTTGCAGAGCACGCTGGGTGCTGTAGTCTTTACGATTTACTTTTAAATGTTCGGTCAGGTGGTTTATACGTTCCGTAAATAAAGCCACTTGTACCTCTGCAGCGCCAGTATCGGTAGCGGTTTTACCAAACTTAGCTGTCAGTTCCTGAATTCTTTCCTTCAGACAATTCTTTTTGTGAAAAAAATATGCAAATATATGGTGGCTTACTTTATTAGTTTGTCATACCGATGGTCTAATGATTCCGGACTTCATTTTACCTTTATTTTTGTGTGCCCACTTTTCGGAAAAAATATAAAAAATCAAATAAATGTATGTAAAAGTAAGTAAATGCATTAAAAATAGGGGGTGGTAAATAAAAAAAAGATATAAAATAGTAAAAATACCCTAAAAAAATTGCACATTTATGAATATTGAATATCTTTGCACCATCAAAAAAATTACTCATATGGCAATATTAAGATTTAAAGCATTGGAAGAGGTACTAAAAAGACAGCCTCTGTCTGTTCAATTACCTAATGTTCCTGTTTCTGACTATTTCGCAATGAATGTGTTCGACCGCCCGAAGATGAAAAAGTATCTTTCGAAAGAGGCGTTTGAGAGTGTAGTAATGGCTATGGATCATGGTCTTAAAATAGATCGCAAAATGGCAGACCAGGTAGCTTCAGGCATGAAAGCATGGGCTATAGAAAAAGGTGCATCGCATTATACACATTGGTTTCACCCACTTACAGATTCTACTGCCGAAAAGCACGATGGTTTTTTTGAAACCAATTTTGATGGCGACAAACTCGAGGTTTTTGATGGCGACAAACTTGTTCAGCAAGAGCCAGATGCATCAAGCTTTCCTAGTGGTGGAATACGTAGCACTTTTGAGGCTAGGGGTTACACCGCTTGGGATCCTTCTTCGCCTGCTTTCATGGTAGGCCAGACTTTATGTATTCCTACTATTTTTGTGTCATATACAGGTGAGGCACTCGACTATAAAGCACCATTGCTCAATGCAGTATCTGTGCTCGATAAAGCCGCCGCTGCTGTATGCCAATATTTTGATAAAGACATTACTAAAGTACATTCTACTTTAGGTTGGGAACAAGAATATTTTTTGGTAGACGATGCGCTGTATAATGCTCGTCCGGATTTGATCTTAGCTGAAAGAACGCTCATGGGCCATGCTTCAGCCAAAAATCAGCAATTGGAAGATCATTATTTTGGGGCAATACCAGACAGGGTAGTAGCTTTCATGCAGGAATTTGAAATTGAATCTTTTAAATTGGGTATACCACTCAAAACCCGTCACAACGAGGTGGCTCCAAATCAGTTTGAAGTAGCACCAATATTTGAAGAAATAAGTCTTGCCAATGACCATAACCTGCTGGTAATGGATGTAATGCGCCGCGTTGCTCGTAAGCACAACTTCAGGGTTTTGTTTCATGAAAAACCTTTCAAAGGTGTAAATGGATCGGCTAAGCACAATAACTGGTCTATGGCTACTAATACCGGGGTCAATTTGCTGAAGCCGGGTAAAAACCCAAAATCGAACATGATGTTCCTTACGTTCCTTGCCAATGTGGTAAAGGCGGTTTTTGACCATGCCGATTTGCTACGTGCCAGTATCGTATCTGCCGGAAATGAACACCGGCTTGGGGCCAACGAAGCACCTCCTGCCATTGTATCTGTTTTCTTGGGTACGCATGTTTCTGCAATGTTGGATGAGATTGTAACTAAGGTTTCCAATAAACCACTCACACCCGATCAGAAAACTGAACTGAAATTGAATATTGGGAAAATTCCGGAAATATTGATGGATAATACCGATCGTAATCGCACTTCTCCTTTTGCATTTACTGGCAATAGATTTGAATTCAGAGCTGTAGGTGCGTCTGCAAACTCTGCGGCTCCTATGATTGCCCTTCAGACTGCTGTAGCAGATCAGTTGCTCAAATTCAAAGCTGAGGTAGATGAGCTGATAGAGAAAGATGTAAAAAAGGACGATGCTATATTCCAGGTTCTCCGTCGCATTATTCTCGATTCTAAAGCTATTCGTTTCGAAGGAAACGGTTATAGCAAAGAGTGGGCAGAAGAGGCAGAACGCCGTGGCCTTACTAACATAAAAGAAGCACAGGAAGCGCTGAAAGCCTATATCTCTGAAAAAACATTGAAGCTTTTCGAGGAAAATGGTGTGATGACAGAGCGTGAAAGCCATGCCCGCTACGAAGTACGTTTGGAGAAATTCAAAAAACAACTTCAGATAGAATCTAGGGTATTGGGGGATTTAGCTATCAACCATATTATCCCTACCGCAATTCAATATCAGAATTTGTTGATAAACAATGTGGAGGGCATGATGGATATATTTGAGAAAGCTGAAGCAAAATCTCTGGCAAAAACTCAGATAGATACTATAAAAGCCATAAGCCTTCACGTAAAGGAAATAGTTGAAAAATGTGAAGAAATGCGATTGGCCAGAAAGGATGCTAACGAATTGGAAGATTGTGAAGAAGCTTCGCAGGCTTATGCTCGCAAAGTAAAACCTTATCTGGAGACCATCAGGGAACATATTGACAGTCTTGAACTGATAGTGGATGACGAGTTGTGGCCTTTGCCAAAATATCGCGAATTGCTTTTTGTACGCTAATATGAATTTGGGGAATGTCGAATATCATTCCCCATTTTTATTTAAAAGATTTTAGTTTTAATAAGTTTAGTTTTACTCGTAATTTTTGGTGTAGACATTTTTAGTTAAATGCGTATTTTGGGAATGAACAAGGCTGCACGATTGTGTGCAGCCTTTGTTTTGGGTTTTTATACTCGCACAAGCGGAATTGTAAATTTGAAATCGCTGCCTATACCCGGCATACTCTCGACCCATATTCGTCCACCGTGTTTTTGAACATACCTCTTAACTATTTTTAAACCTAATCCAAGCCCAGTTTCACCTTCTGTACCTTGCGAGTTGTGAAAAAAATCGGCTTGAAACAGGGATTCTGCAATATCTCGCTCGATGCCTTTTCCAGTGTCGTACACAGTTATTTCAGCATCGTTTTCGGTTAGTATACAACTGATTATAACATCGCCGCCGGGTTTTGTAAACTTAATGGCATTGTGCAGCAAATGAAAGAATATACGTTTGAGCATGTGCTCGTCAGCCAATAGCGAAAGATCATTTTTCTTCTCGTAGATGATTTGAATTTTCTGGGCTTTTTTGAACTCCTTTATTTGGTCGATAGAAAAAGCAATTACCTTGTTGAGAGCAAGATTTACCGGTTTGAAAGTTAATTTGTCCGAAAATATCTGGCTCCATTCGTTCAGTTCTAGTGTCAGATCATATCCTATCTGGTTGGCTTGCTGAATTTCATTTATAAGTTCTATTTTCTCTTCGTTTGATATACTTGTAAAGCGGGTGAGCAGTTTATTTGCATTGCGGAGTGCTTTTACATATGGATCCTGAAGGTCGTTGCTGACTATAGAAAGCAATTTTTTCTGGGTATGAAGCAATTCTTTTAAGTCGTTGTTTTGGAATTTTATAATATCCTTTGATCTTTTCAATTCTAAATGATTCATCACCCTAGCCAATAGCTCGGTGGTATTGAATGGTTTGGTTATATAGTCAGATCCGCCAACTTCAAATCCTTTGGCCAAATCTGTTGGGAATGTTTTAGCGGTAACAAAAATAATTGGAACATCTGCTGTACGAGTATCTAGTCTCAATTTGGAGGCTACTTCATATCCATCCATATCTGGCATAGCAATATCCAGAATAAAAAGATCGAAATCACGGATGGCCGCAATATTAAGTGCTTGCTTTCCATCGGTAGCAACACTAATATTAAAATCTCTTCCATACAACACATTACGGATGAGCTTAATGTTATCTGGAATATCGTCTACGACTAATATTTTATATGCTTTTTCAGGTTCGTTCATATCTTAAAAAACTATTAACTCAAAAATTTATTTATGAGGGTTGAAATTGCAATATCTGCGCCTTGGGCTATTTCTACAATGGTTGCATCCAACATGTAGCAAGGTGTGCTTACCAGTTTGTATTTTTCGTCAATTACAATCTCGTTGTGATTGGTGTTTATATGATTGGCTCCTAGTTTATTGGCTAGTGCAACATCATCGGGTTTGTGACCTAAGGTGAGTGTAGGGGTTTGTAGAATTCGCGCAAATAAGGCTGGTGCTATACACAGTGCCGCTATGGGTTTGCCTGCCGTTATTGTTTGGTTTATCGCATTTGCAATTTCAGGATAAACAGTAAAATTTACTCCCGCAAAAGCCAGATCAGAAAAATTTTTTGCTACACCAAAACCACCTGGCATGACGAGTGCGTCAAAATTCTGAGGGAGATATTCGCTCAAAGGCTGAATTTTACCTCGGGCTATTCGTGCTGCTTCGGTGAGCACATTGCGGGTTTCAGGCATTACATCACCTGTACGATGATTTATGACGTGATGTTGTGGTTTATCGGGTGCAAATAGGGTGTACTGCCCGCCATATTTCATAATAGAATACATTGTAAAAGTGGCTTCGTGAATTTCTGCACCGTCATATACGCCACATCCGGCAAGTATTACTGCGAATTGTTTGATAGGCATTGGTTTACAATAATTGTTTTTTAGAAGTTAAATATACATTTTTTTTAATTTATTTACCCTTTCCTTTCAATACAATTATGATTGTGTATATCAAAATTTTTATATCGGTGTATAACGACATGGTCTCAAGGTATACCAAATCATATTTTAACCTTTCTACCATTTCATCAATATTTTCAGCATAACCAAATTTTACTTGCCCCCATGATGTGATCCCTGGCTTTACTTTTTGCAGGTGATTGTAATGTGGGGCTATTTCAATTATTTGTTCAATGTAGTATTGTCTTTCGGGTCTTGGACCTACCAAGGACATTTCTCCCCGAAGTACATTCCAGAATTGTGGCATCTCGTCGAGTCGCATTTTACGCAGAAATTTACCAAAGGGTGTGATTCGGGTATCACCAGCAGAAGACAATGCAGGGCCTTTGGCCTCTGAATTTATATACATGCTTCTGAACTTGAATATTGTAAAAGGTTTGCCATATTGGCCAATTCGCTCGTGGGAATATATGATAGGACCCCGTGATGTAAGTTTTATACCAATGGCTATTAGTGCAAATGCAGGCAATAGCAGCAATAGTGCTAATAATGAAAATATTATGTCCATAAGCCTTTTTATTATCTGCTGCCATGTAGGCATTAGCTGGGTCGATATTTCGATAAGCGGCTCACCAAATGGAGTGTGCATCTTTACGCTCCCCATGAGCACATCATATATGTCGGGCATTATTTTTATTACCACATTCATACTTGCTACTGTGTTGAGCAGTTGCTTTATTTCGTTTTTCTCAGTAGGCTCCAGGGCTATGATTATTTCTTCTATTTTATATTTGTTCACCAGAAAGTTTATTTCTTTTAGTGTACCCAATACAGGGAGCGGATTTGATTGGACAATATCGTCTGCTTCTGTCATATTTACAAAACCTAATAATTTATTCCCCAGCGATTTCTTTTGCTCGATCATTTGATGATAGATTTTTGTAGCCATTTGATCGCTACCAACTATAAGTGTAGGAAATCCGATGGTGCGATTGCGAATATTGTATATTACTATGCTGGTTATAATAAGACGAGGAAAGTAAATAAAGCTAAAATGTATGGCAATAAATGTGATAAAAAATTGCAAGGGACTGTGATAAATATGGGTACTGTAATTTGTAGGGCCCAAAAGATAGTATAAAATTGTACCTATAAATACTACAGAAATAGTGTCGCCAAATTCCTGTAAGCGCGATTTGCGCATTGTGTTGTTGTAATATCCTCTTAGGTAATGCAATATCAGCCAGAAACCTGGTATGTATGCCAAATATATATATGCAAAATAATTGACGTCATATACATGCATATACTCCTCTGAAGTTTGAATAAAATATACATACCCCAGCATAGATGAAATGATGTCGGACAATAGATATGCTATAAGTATGAGCGTTTTATGCATCAATTGGTATTTTGCAAATGTAAAGGCAAGTCGTATATGTCTTAAATATTAGGTTCCAAAGATAGTCAGCCTGATTTTGAAATAAAAATACATCCGATTTCTCAAAGCTTAGTAAAGTGCCAAAAATATGTTTTTACTTCATGAAAATGAATTCTGAGCGTGCGATATGATAGCTTAAGAAAGAGGCCTCAAAGGAGCGTTTGATTAGTTCACCCAAATATCTCCATCACTGCTTTCGGTAAATTCGCCAATGATTGAAACATACTCCAATCCGGCATTAATCAAAACGAAATACAATAAGTCTGCCTCTTCGGGTGCAACTGCAAATAGCAATCCACCAGAGGTTTGGGCGTCGGCAAGTATGTATTTTTGATTTTCGGAGATGTTTTTGGCCCAATGCATGTATTTGCTCACATATTCCAGGTTGTTTTTAGTCCCACCAGGAATTGCATCCATTTGTACAAGTTTTTCTAATTCAGGCAATTGAGGTATTTTTGAATAATGAATGACAGCAGTTAATTGGGAGCCTTTACTCATTTCAAGTAAGTGGCCCAGCAAGCCAAACCCGGTAATATCAGTAGCTGCATGTATCGTATAATTCTGTGCAGTATGAGCAGCTAGAGCGTTGAGCTGGCACATACTGAGAATGGCTTCTCTGCTTGATTGCTCAGATGCAAATTTGCGTTTAATGGCAGTGCTTATAATTCCTGTACCAATACGCTTGGTGAGTATTAGTTTATCACCCTTTTGTGCGGTATTATTACGCCATATTTTTTTTGGGTGAATTTTGCCGGTTACTGACATTCCAAATTTTGGTTCGGTACCTTCAACCGTATGGCCGCCTAAAATAAAGATTCCTGCCTCGTGCGCTTTTTCTTCTGCCCCTTTTAATATTTCTTGCAACACATTTTCTGGTAAGCGATTATCAGGAAATTCAACCAGATTCAGCGCAAAAAGTGGTGTTCCTCCCATGGCGTAAATATCCGACAGCGAATTGGCGGCGGCTATGAGCCCAAAAGTATAAGGATCATCAACCATGGGGGTGAAGAAATCTACGGTTTGCACAATGGCCACATCCTCAGTCATCAAATAAACTGCTGCATCATCTGCACTTTCGCTGCCAACCAGAATGTTTGCATGTACGGGTGGAGTGAGTGTCCGTAAAACCCTTTCCAGATATTGTGGCCTTATTTTGCATGCACAGCCAAGTCCATGTGTATATTGGGTAAGGAAAACTTTGTCGGTGGAAAGATTACTGATATTTACTTCTTTGTAATTTGAAAGTTTATTTACCGAAACAATTATCTCATTGGCAGCCATTTCAATATCTTTCATGGTAGTTTCGCGCCCGGTAGAAAACCGGATGGTTCCCATAGCTTTGGTGATGGGTACGTGCATAGCTTGCAAAACATGAGATACGTCTATTCTATCCGAATGGCAGGCCGCTCCTGCTGATGCTGCAATTGAGGTAAGTTCAGATAGCAAGGTGTTTGCCTCAATATTTTCGAAACTCAAGCTTAGGGTATTAGGTAAGCATGATTGTATGTTTCCGTTTCTAGATACATTGGTAAGCTTAGTACTTAGCAACTCCCACAAATAATCGCGGGTTTGCTTCATGTTGTGCATGTACTTATCTAAATGTTGGTTTACTAACTCTGCAGCAGCTCCAAGTCCTGAAATTTCAAGTAAATTTTCGGTGCCTGCCCTTCTGTTTTTTTCATGATCGGCACCATGCATTATTTTCGAAAGAACAATACCATTTTTTATGTATAAGGCACCTATACCTTTTGGAGCGTAAAACTTATGGCCTGCTATGGTGAGCATATCCACACCTAGTACTTTTACATCCAGTTTTTGTTTTCCTACCGATTGAGATGCATCGGTATGCAACGCTATCCCATATTTGTGAGCTATTTCGGCTATTCGGCGTATAGGTTGCAGTACACCTGTTTCATTGTTGGAGTGCATGATGCTTATAAGGATAGTATCTGTGCGTATGGCTTTTTCCAAAGCTTCAAGAATGACTATACCTTGCTTATCAACAGGGATGTAGCTTATTTCAAAATCGAATTCCCGCAACCATTCACATACCTCACTTACAGCAGGGTGTTCTATTGCTGAAGTGATTATGTGCCTTCCCTTGTTTTTATTTGCAAGTGCATATCCTTTTATGGCAGTATTGTTCGATTCGGTACCTCCACTCGTAAAAAGCACCTCCGAAGACTGGCAGCCCAGCATGGTGGCTACTTGCTCGCGGGCGTTTTCAACTGCCATTCTGGCTTCAACTCCATACTTATGTGTGCTAGAGGGGTTGCCAAAATACTGATTCAGATAGGGCATCATCGCTTTTGCAACTTCGGGTGCTATAGGAGTAGTGGCATTGTAGTCTAGGTATATTACTTGGCTCATTTTGTTAATGGATTGTGAATGAATGTGAAAATATTAGCAAAAATATTTCTATTTTTGTGAAATAACTAATACTACTCTATAAATGTCTATCAGAATTTTGATTGTTGATGATGAGGAAGATATCAAAGATTTGATCAACCAAAAGTTTCGGACAAAAATAAGAGAAGGCGAGCTTGTTTTCGATTTCGCTACCAATGGTGCCGATGCTTTGCTAAAATTGAAAGAGGGGAAATTTAATGTTTTATTTTCAGACATAAATATGCCTGTAATGGATGGACTTACTTTGCTCTCGAAACTCAAAGAAATGACATTCTTGCACGTAAAACCTGTTATGATAACAGCATATGGCGATATGAAAAATATTCGCTTAGCCATGAACAATGGAGCATTCGATTTCATTACCAAACCAATCAATTTTGCAGATTTTGAAGCTGTGTTGTACAAAACAGCAGATTTTTCTGTGCAATCTGAAAAAGCTGAAGAATATAAGCAGAAATATATTAGCTACGAACAAGACCTGATTATAGCCGCCGAAATACAACGTTCCTTGCTTCCAAATAAATTTCCGAAACACGAAAAATTTGATTTGCACGGAATTATGAAACCCGCAAAACAAGTAGGAGGTGACTTTTACGATTTCATGATGCCATCCGCCAATGAACTTGTGCTGGTGGTAGGTGATGCCAGCGGTAAAGGAATACCAGCAGCTTTGTTTATGGCATTGAGCCGCACCATACTCAGAGCCAATACTTTTATTACTCAAAGTCCATCGCTTTGTATCTCAAACTCAAATAGGCTTCTTTCGCAGGATAGCACCGACGCCATGTTTACTACATTGTTTTATGCTTACATAAATTTTGAATCGGGAGAAATGAGATACGTGAATGCCGGACATCCGCGCCCTTTGATTTTGCGAGACAACAAGGCCATTGAGCTCCCTTCAAGCAATGAGTTGGTACTTGGGATTGATGAATCTTTTGTGTACAGCGATTTACAGTTCGATTTCAAGTCAGGGGATAAGCTCATTATTTATACCGATGGTATCACGGAGGCCTTCAATGCGGCTGGAAATCAGCTTGGCGAAGATGTTTTGTACCAGTTTGTAAACCAATCTGCTGAATTAAACATACAGGACACTGTGAGATTTATTTCCGATCAAGTGTTTTTGCACATGGAGGGCGTTGAACAGTCTGATGATTTAACCATGCTTTGTTTTCAATATAAATGAACTAAGCCGATAAAATGAAATGAAACAAATAATTAATGCAATCATTTCCAATGACATTCACCAGATTGAAACTGTTTCTGAACAACTGGTGGTGATGGGGAAAACATTTGCACTCGACGAGCAATTGGTCAATACTTTTAGGCTCGTTTTTGATGAGTTGCTTTCAAATGTTGTAACCCATGCTTATGGCGACAATCAGGTACACCATATCGAAGTGAGGGCTTATTTGGATTCATATTTTATTGCAGTTATTGAACACGATGGTGTATATTTCGATCCTAAAAATGCACCTAAACCCGACTTATATTCATCTATTGAGGAGAGAAAAATTGGTGGACTTGGTGTGTATTTGGTTGATAATTTGATAAATGAAGTCCGTTACTTAAATAAAGAAAATAAACGATTGATTATTCTGAAACATAAATTATAAGCTGCTTATGGAGATAATTGAAACAGCGATTGATAAAGGAAAAGTCTTGGCCCTGAACGGAAAAATTGATGTGGTTTCTGCACGCGAGTTTCAGCAGAAATATGATGAGTTGGCCGATATTAAAACCGAATGTTTTATATTGGATTGCTCAGAAGTGAGTTATGTAAGCAGTGCAGGTCTTCGCGTATTTTTATTATTCATGAAATTGCAACACAAAAATAACGGACATCTTATTGTGTGTGGACTCAATCAGATGGTATACAATGTATTCGAGATTTCGGGCTTTACCACAATTTTTAAATTTGCCGATACCCGCGATGAAGCATTGGCGTTATTAGATACTTTTTGAGCACTCAATGCTGCCGCGTAAATGATATTGTACTATTGCCCAGGCGAAGGTTTCGGACATTTGATAAGAGCCAAAGCAGTGCTCCATACCTTCGGTATTTTATCCCACAATGTAATTATTGTATCTCAAAACACTTTCATAGATCGCATTTTTGAACATACCGCTTACCAGCACGAAATAATACCGGATTCGGTGTTTGGTCATGCTGGTTTACTTGCTCAATGGTTAGAGCAATTGATGAATAAATATCATGTAAAAACCTTGTTTGCTGATACATTCATAACGGGGATTCGTCAGGAATTTTATCATCTAACAAAAACTGTAGATGTAGTTTATTTTGCCCGAATACTTAAAGCTGAATTTTTGCCTGAATTTTTGCCAGGCAAAATCAATATTCAGCACATATACATACTAGAGAGTCTGCCCACATACCAATTAAAATATCTGCATGATTTGGGTGTAAGTACTTCAAAATTAAAGATTGAGTGGCCCCAAGCTGTAACTGATAAAATGGTTTTAGCCAATTCACCCTATGCAGTCGCAGTACATAGCGGACCTTTGAACGAATTGCTGCAACTTATTGAATATACCGCCGAAATATTGGTTATGAAAAAGATTGTTGCACCTATTCTGGTCATTTCCCCTCACCGATTGGATATGGAATCCGGTTTAATATACTTAAATACTTTGTATGCTGAAAGCTATTTTAGCAATTCTTTGTTTATTGTAACTGCATGTGGATTCAATAGTATGATGCAGGCAAGTCCTTATGCACATAAACACTACTATATCCCTTTCGCCCGAAAATTTGACGACCAATACGTCCGTGCACAATTGTACAGAGAAAATTGCTGAATATTAACAATTTATTTATTTCAAAAAATAGATTTGCAAGGATCTTCATGTGAAATTTATCATTTTTCTGTAAAGTCAACAATCTTTTAAGTAATTATTAAACAATTAATCAGTATAAAACATTTACCTTTGTTGTCTTAAACTTTTTTATAAATGTCAATACACAAAGCTGGTTTCGTCAATATAGTAGGAAATCCGAATGTAGGCAAATCCACATTAATGAACGCACTGGTGGGTGAGAAGCTATCCATAATCACCTCAAAAGCGCAAACCACACGCCATAGGATATTAGGTATTGTAAGTGGTGAGGAATTTCAGATAGTATACTCTGATACCCCGGGTGTTCTTTCCCCAAAATATAAATTGCAAGAATCGATGCTCAAGTTTGCTACACAAGCACTTCAAGACGCCGATGTATTGCTTTATGTAACAGATGTATACGAAAATATTGAATCGCATCCCGAGTTTTTGGAAAAAGTACGTAGCCTGTCGATACCTGTGTTACTGATTCTGAATAAAGTAGATATGTCGGACCAAGCAAGCGTGGTGGAGCATATGGACCGAGTGAGCAAAATACTACCCAATGCTTCAATCGTACCTGTTTCGGCACTCCACAAATTTAATATAGAAGCTGTAATACAGGCTATTATAGACAAACTACCCGAATCGCCCGCATTTTTTCCAAAAGATGAACTTACAGATAAAACTGCACGCTTTTTTGTTTCTGAAATCATACGCGAGAAAATTTTCATGAATTATGAAAAAGAAGTGCCATACTCTTGCGAGGTTGAAGTAGAACAGTTTAAGGAAGATAATCGAATCATTCACATTGTTGCCGCTATACATGTAGAGCGCGACTCTCAAAAGGGGATTATAATTGGAAAAAGCGGAAGCGCTCTCAAAAAGGTGGGCACTCAAGCACGTTTAGATATAGAAGCTTTTTTTGATAAAAAAGTATTTCTCGAAATATTTGTGAAAGTAAATAAAGACTGGAGAAACCACGATTCTAAATTGAAAAATTTCGGATACAAAGATGTATGAACCGTTTTGACGATTTTCAACTCGACAACAGAACATTTTCCTTTCTGCTAAATGTGTATAACTTTCTGCAAGAAGCAGGGCTCAAATCTTCACAATCGGCTCATGCTCTGATAGAAAATGCTGGTGTGGTGGGTATTACATTTACTGAAACCGAGGAGTTGGACTGCAGAACCAGAAATCAAAAACTCCTCAATTGCAAAATTGCAGCCGCAAATGCTGCCGATATACTTAGTCAAATCGAATGCGATATGGCTTTCAACTTGAAACGGGCGTCTTTAATAGAAGAAGCCTCTGAGATTAGTCAGATTTTAAATAACTTTGTTCAGAAATAAATTATTATGGGGCGAATAGTAGCCATTGTAGGCAGACCTAACGTAGGAAAATCAACTCTTTTTAACAGGCTTACAGAATCGAGAGAAGCAATTATACACGAGACCAGTGGTGTAACCCGCGACAGGCATTACGGAAAAGCTGAGTGGAACGGAATGGAATTTTCGGTGATAGACACCGGCGGATATATGCACAATTCTGAGGATATATTTGAGGAACAGATAAAAAAACAAGTAGTATTGGCTATCGAAGAGGCCGATATAATTTTGTTCATGGCCGATGTGACCAGCGGTGTGATGCAAGCCGACAGGGATATTGCTGATTTGCTCCGCAGAAACACCAAACCTACTTATTTGGTAGTAAATAAAGTGGACAATACACAAAGAATGTTTGAAACCAGTGAGTTTTATGAATTGGGATTCGATTCGTTCTTTTCTTTATCGTCTGCAAATGGCTCTGGTACAGGCGAACTGCTGGATGCAGTAGTAAGCAATTTTGTAGATCAGGAGGTACCAGATGAAGAAGAAGTAAAAATTCCTAAAATAGCCATTGTTGGCCGTCCAAACGTTGGAAAATCGTCAATAATAAATGCTTTGTTGGGCGAAGAACGCAATATAGTTACCCCCATAAGTGGTACTACACGTGATGCGATTCTTACCAGATACAACAAATTCAATTTCGATTTTTATTTGGTAGACACTGCCGGCTTGCGCAAAAAAAACAAGGTTGACGAGGACGTTGAGTTTTACTCAGTAATGCGCAGCGTGAAAGCCATTGAAACCTCTGATATATGTATCATGGTTTTAGATGCATCAGAAGGCATTTTGGCTCAGGATTTAACCATTTTTCACCTCATACACCGAAACGGAAAAGGGGTAGTGGTGCTTGTGAACAAATGGGACTTGATAGAAAAAGATAACCATACCGCAAACGCATTTACCAAAAACTTGATAGATAAGCTGGCACCTTTCAACGATGTACCTATTATATATACCTCAGCCCTCACCAAACAGCGTATATTTAAGGCACTTGAAGAAACTGCCGCTGTATATGAAAACAAAACACGCAAAGTTCCTACATCGAAGCTAAACGAATTGATGTTGCCTCTTATCGAGAATTATCCTCCCCCTTCACACAAAGGAAAATACGTGAAAATTAAATACATCACACAGTTGCCTACGGCAGTTCCAAGTTTTGTGTTTTTTTGTAATTTGCCACAATACGTAAAAGACCCTTACAAACGTTTTCTTGAAAACAAAATTCGTGAACATTTCAATTTTACAGGTGTTCCGATGAGAATATTTATGCGTCAAAAGTAATTGGTTATGAAGAGAATACTGTTCGGAATGCTGGCATTGGCTTTTTTGGGCGGATGTATTGAACTTGAAAATTATCCGGATACACCCGAAATCAATCACAAAGGCTATGAAATAAGCCTACAGAAAGATATGCTCGGAAACAACGTTTACCATGCTACACTTACATTAAAAGTTGTGGATGGCGATGGAAATATAGGATTGGGCGAAGAGGATACAACTGGTTATTTCCATAAGGACAGTATTTACTACAATAACCTCTTTATAAGGCTTTTTGAAAAACGAGATGGGCAGTTTAAAGAAAAAATACTGAGTGTGCCTCACAACTACCGTACGCCCAATATAGAAATAAAAGGACAAAATAAAACCCTGGTGGCCGATATTAAAGTCACCATGGATTACTCACCCATTGGCATTCTTGCCGATACACTTATGTATGAATACTATCTCTACGATCATGATTTGAATAAAAGCAATACCGTACAAACACCTATAATCATAGTAAGTGAATTACTAAAAATAAACACGAATGGAAATTAAAACGGTAAAGTATGTTATTAGCAGCCCCACCGTACAACTTTGCCCCAAAACTACTATGCCTGAGTATGCCTTTATAGGCAGATCCAATGTAGGCAAATCTTCGCTTATTAATATGCTTACCGGCCACAGCAAATTGGCCATGGTTTCGGGCCAGCCAGGTAAAACCCAAACCATCAACCATTTTATAGTAAACGATAATTGGTACTTAGTAGACCTTCCCGGATACGGCTATGCCAAGGTAGCGCAGCAGAAAAGAGAGGAGTGGCAGAAAAACATTCGTCAGTACCTGCTTTTGCGTGAAAATTTATATTGCGTATTTGTATTGGTAGATATCAGACTCGAACCGCAAACTATAGATATAGAATTCATAAATTTTTTGGGTGAAAATCAGGTGCCCATCGCCATTATTTTTACCAAAGCCGATAAACTTGGGCCCGATGCTGGTAAGCGCAATGCCCAAAAAGTACTCGATAAACTTAGTGAAGAATGGGAAGAATTGCCTCCTCATTTTATTAGCAGTGCCGAGAAGAAAACCGGACGAACAGAGATTTTACATTTCATTCATCAGGCAAATAAAAATACCGAAAATTCAATTGACTGATATTCAAAAAGAAAGTGCAGATTTGTAGATGAATTTTATGTTTTTGGGTAAAAATTATATCCATCTCCATTCGTGAAATATGGGCAAATATCTTAACTTTGCGCCAGTCTAGTGAATGCTATACCAAATGTACCTAATCATCTAACTTACATGTACGATCATTCTCCTGCAAAAATCTTTAGTGGTACTTCTACTCGTTATCTTTCAGAGAAAATATGCAAAAGTTTTGGAACAGATTTGGGAAAATCGAATCTGAATCGGTTCAGCGATGGCGAATTTGTCGTATCGTATGACGAAACTGTGCGTGGAAGATATGTATTCATCATACAAAGTACTTTTTCACCGGTTGACAATCTGTTTGAGTTGCTGCTCATGATTGATGCAGCGCGCAGGGCTTCTGCCTATAAAATAGTTGCAGTAATTCCATATTTTGGTTTTGCAAGGCAAGACCGAAAAGACCAGCCCAGGGTTGCTATTGGTGCAAAGTTAATTGCCAATTTGCTTATTGCTGCTGGCATAGACCGTCTTATGACCATGGAGTTGCATGCTGATCAGATTCAAGGCTTTTTCGACGTCCCGGTTGATCATCTCTATTCCTCTTCTATTTTTATTCCTTACCTCAAAGGCCTTAATCTGGATAACCTGGTGATAGCATCACCCGACGTAGGTGGTACCAAGCGCGCCAATGTATACTCGCGACACCTCAAAACAGACATGGTTATATGCCACAAAACACGCAAAAAAGCTAACGTAATTGACGAAATGACCGTGATAGGCGATGTGCGCGACAAGAATGTGGTAATAATTGATGACATAGTTGACACAGCAGGTACCATGACCAAAGCCGCTGAATTGATGATGAATGCCGGTGCTCGAAGCGTACGTGCCATAGCTACGCATCCCGTTCTTTCGGGGCCTGCTCAGGAACGAATAGAAAACTCACCCCTGCTTGAGTTAATCACCACCGATTCTATTCCATTGGCGTTTGAGTCTTCTAAAATAAGAGCGGTAACTGTAGCTGATATTTTTGCCGATGTTATCCGCAAAGTGCATAATTATCAGTCTATTAGCTCAAATTTTATTACCTGATATTTTCTCTTATAAAAACAGAAATCTATTGCAATTTAAATTGCATTATATACAGTTTTTAGTAATTTTGCAATCCCAATCAAACACAAAAATGTAGTACGTGTAATGGGAAATGTTTCATATATATAAGGATTGGGAAATGATGAAGCATTTTTAGTAACACATAATAAAACAAACCAATGAAAATATTTGAATTGGCCGGACAACTCAGAGAAAAAACCGGTAAAGCACTAACTAAAAAAGTAAGAACGTCTGAAAGCATTCCATGTGTATTGTATGGTGGAGAGCAAAACATTCACTTCACTGTAACTGAGCGTGATGCAAAACCAATCATTTATACGCCTGACGTGTACAATGTACACCTCAATATCGATGGAAAAACTTATTCAGCAGTGATGAAAGCTTTGCAATTTCACCCGGTATCTGATGCAGTTTTGCACTTAGATTTTCTTGAAGTGAAAGCTGATAAGAAAATGGTTATCTCTCTTCCAATGGTATTTGAAGGTGTAGCTGAAGGTGTGAGACAAGGTGGTAAACTGTACACTCCGCTTCGTGGTTTGAAAGTAAGAGGTCTGATAAGCGAAATGCCGGACAAACTTCGCATAAACGTTGAAAAACTAGCTATTGGCCAAACCATGAAAGTGGGAATGCTTGAGTTTCCAGGTCTTGAAATTCTGGATGCCAAGAACCTGATAGCTGTGGCTATTAAGTCGACCAGAGCTACTAAGAAAGATTAATTACCATAATAGTACTTCGCATTAAGTGAAATATTTGATTGTAGGACTTGGAAATATTGGTGATGAATACCAGTATACCAGGCACAACATAGGTTTTCAGGTATTGGACGCGCTCGCAAGTGCGTCCAATCTTGTTTTCGCCCCTTCCAGATATGCAAGTGTGGCCGAATACCGGTTCAAAGGACGGAATCTGATACTCATCAAACCTTCTACCTTTATGAATCTGAGCGGAAAGGCAGTTCAGTATTGGTTGAGGCAAGAAAATATTCCATTAGAGAATATGTTGGTGGTGGTAGATGATTTGGCATTGCCATTTGGCGCCATCAGGGCAAGAGCCAAAGGAAGTGATGCAGGGCACAATGGCCTGAAAAATATAAACGAGATACTTGGTCATAATAACTATAGCCGACTGCGTTTTGGAATTGGCAACGAATTTGGCCAGGGACAGCAAGTAAACTATGTACTCGGAAAATGGAATCCTGAGGAATCGGCTGCGCTGCCCAAACGCATTGAAGTTGCCATAGATGCTGTGCGTACATTCTCCATTATGGGGGTCGATAAAACTGCTAATATGTTTAATAACAAATAGATGATTGCTGGATACATGAAACATCATGTATTATAAGTTTGCAAGTAGATAAAATAATTCAGGCTGCCGGTTCATTTGCGACAGCCTGTTTTGCTTATTTTAACCCAACACTATTGCATACTTAAATTAAATGCCTGTGTTTATGGGGCGCACATGCAATTGCATTCTGATTTTCTTTAAATATGCAATACACCTTAAATTAACTACTCAATTATTAACTTACGAATTACAGATTTTTTATCATGCAAAATATTTATGTAATATACGTCTTTTGTGGCGGGATTAAGCTTTATTTCTGCAGTACGAGTACTTGAACCAATCCGTCTGCTTTTTTCTTTGCTTCGAATGAAATAAGCAACTTTGCAGAATCGTCTTGCAACATGAATTGTATCTGTACCGATTTCAATTCATCTTTTCCGGTTTCCAGTTTACCTTTCAGTAATTTTTCCTCTTCTTTACTAAGTGGGGCATCATCTATACGTACTTTTTTCATATGCAGCTTATCAGATGAATGGTCGCCCGATTCAAATACGATCACCTGTTTGTCATCATTTTCACCATTTGTATATATCTGAATATTCTTGTCGGAGTGTTTGAAAGAATAATGTGATGGGCCACCTCTTTTTTTAATTGAAACCAAAG
>JAIFMY010000048.1 GCA_020048155.1 Bacteroidota bacterium | reverse complement strand
ATCACTTTCATAGAGAAATCAGATGCCAGCATGTCTTCCTTTGCAAAAAATTTGGGTGCCCGGCGGTCCCAGTAGTGGCAAGCCAAAAACAAATCGGTAACTTTGGTATAAGGCACAAATGCAGTTTCGTATTCATAAGGATGCACGAAATAATGTTCCCAGTCCCAGGTTTCATTTTTCTTACGTTTGGTATAGTGCCAAGGATCGAGCTGCGTATATACAGGGTAATTGAATTGCTGTGTTAAAAACTTCTGAGGGCTTATTTTCCTGATATTCAATGGCTCGAGTGTTTCCATAGCACCATGTGCTACCCTACCACCACCGGTAATGAGTATGCGCAGCGGAGGAAGCTTAATTTTCATGAGTTCGTCATAAAACTCATCCATATCATTGCAAATATAGGCACGCTTCATATCAAACGCACCGGTACGCTGCCCATAGGCCAATAAGCCATTGTATGCACCCACAATTCCTGCCCATCTGCCAAAGGCTACTAAACGCACATTATGCGAATTGGTAAGTAGCTCATAATCTATAAGTCTGATTTTATCTTGCAAAACGCGTTGCAACAATCCACGGTTGTGCGATTGCTTCTTGGTAGTATGCGAAAAAAACAGGTATGTTTTTCCTGGAATAAGCTTATCGATAGAAACTTCTTTGATACCAAGCAGAACGTCACAGTCCGAGAGGTCTTCTTGCATGGTTATACCCAATTTTCTGTATTCATCGTCGGCATATGCTCTTAAATCACTAGGCTGAACTACAATTTCCAAATGTGGAAAACGATTTTTAAATTGTAAAACTTGTTCGGGCGCCAATGCTACCCTTTTATCAGGTGGATTTTTGGTTTCGCGCAAAACACCCACTTTTTGATATTTTTTCATGAAAGGCTAAATTTAAAACGTTTTAGGAATGCCAAATTAAGAATTGAGACCTTGTGTACCAAAAAAATTTATACGAATAAAGTATGTTACACAACCGTTAGAAAATTTTCTGGCGCATCGGGCTATTTATGCATAATGCAGCTATTTCAAGAAACTTTAAAGATATATCATGCTCATTATAATGCATCTGCATAAGATTGCCTGCATTTTCGCCAATTCTATTCAACCGGCTTACATCTTTTTTTATTTCGAGTATACTGTTGGCTATATCTGCGGGTTTGGTAGATGTGAGTATAATATTGTGGTTGTGGGTAAATACCTCAGTGATGGCTTTGTTCTTTGCCGTCAAAATGCACTTTCCGGCGGCTGCATAATGGTAAATTTTGTTGGGAATTACTAAATCAGCCTTCGGTGTATTGCCAAAAATACCTAAAGTGAGGTCGTAAGTCTGGATAGCAGCAGGAAGCTGCTGATATGGCACCCAGCCTTTGAAAACAACATTTTGCAGCTGGTACTTTTTTAAAGCAAGTGCAAGAGCTTTCGGAAATTCAAACCCATTGCCAATGAGTTCAAACTCTATGTCATTATGTTGCTTAAGCAAATTTATGGCTTCAATAATCTGCAAAGTACCTTGCAATGGAATGAATCCTCCATAAAAACCTACCCTGAATTTTTGAGAACGGGGCGTGATAGGCAAATTTTCAAAATCTTTGCTAATAAACCCAATGGGGAGAACACTAATTTTATGAGAAGGTATGCCAAATACTTGGGTGAAATAATTGGCATGCGCTTGTGTATCTGCAATTACCCTATCAGCAATTTTCATAGAAAACTTATCTCGATAAAAATTGATGAAAGCGCTAGGCGAATACCGCCATACATTTTTATAATCAAAAACTTTGGTAAGATAGCGAGAAACAAGAGGATCGAAAAGTACCGGTTTTGTAAAATATTTACGATACTTGATAACCTGATGATGAGTAAAAGGTGGTAAATAGATAAGATCGGCCTCATGAATATGATGTTTTAGCAATTGATCTGAGACCTTTTGATGTTTCCCAATGGGAAAATTGGTATACGTATGTTGCTGCTGAACTTGTAATCCGCTTAATATAATCTTAGTACGATTGTAATCGGGATCGTAATTTCCCATCACCAATATATTCATACACCCAAAAACTTACAAAAATTACAGATAATCAGCCAGGCAATGTCCCCAAAAAAAACTTTGCCCGGAAATAAATTTCAGGGCAAAGTTTTATAAAATATTTATGATTAACAAAGTAAAAATCAGAATGGCAAATCGTCTTCCTCGGTAGCTGCAGGTGGTGCATCGTTGAGGGTATAAGGTGGAGGTGTCTGCCTAGTATTGCTGCTAGTAGTGCTGCTGTTTCGGTTTTCGGTTTGCTGGCTGGTGTTGGTGCTACTGCCTGAGGCTTTTTCCATACGGATAAGGCGCACATCAGTATACCATTTGTTGTTGTATTCGCGTGATGCCACATCGAAGGTAACTTTAATAGTTTCACCCTCACGCATTTGTCCTAGAGCAACCGCTTTGTCGTTCCAAGCAGTTACAGCTATTTTCTTAGGATACTCACCCGTAGTTTCAATCACAAATTCGCGTTTGGTCCATGGGCCATTTGCACCACTTCCGGTGGTCTCTTGTAAAATGCGGAAAAGTTTTCCGCTGGCTTCATAACTCATATATAGTTCAGAATTATTCTTGTTTTACAATATCAATTAATTCAAGTTGGTATATTACAGGTACGTTGGGTTGTACTTTGCCATCGGGCCTAACTTTGGTGCCAAAAGCTAGCTCAGTAGGAATAAAAACTTCCCACATAGCCCCTTTGGGCATCAATTGAAAGGCTTCAGACCAGCCATGCATCATTCGGGCTATTTCGTACTGGATGGTATCATTTCCGGAAGTATCAAAGATGTTTCCATCGATAAGCTTACCGGTATATTTGAAGCGAATAACATCGTTTAAAACGGGTTTACTGCCATTCCCGGGTATGATTATGCGATATTGTAACCCACTGGGCAACGATACTATGCCATCTTTTTTTGCATTTTGAGCCAAAAAATCACGGCCTTCTTCCAGGTTTTTTTGCAACAAATGTTCACGTTGCTCACCTAAATACCTGCGAATGATAGCAGTTCCATAGCTGGGTTCAATTCGGAAAGAATCCTTTTTCAGGATAGCAGCTTGGGTAAGTCCATGCAGCAGTGCATCCAAGTTTATGCTATCAAGTCCCTGGTTTCTGACACTCAGTCCAATATTTACGCCAATACTATAGCTTACTGAATCAACCACGGATGATATATCAACCTCCGATTCAGAAGTATAATCTACTTGGCCTGGCTTGCAAGCATATGTAGTAAACATAAAAAATACAGCCAGTAAGAATACAATTTTAAACATCATATCTAAATATTTGGACTTAAATACATTGCACCCAATAATTATTTTTGTATAGAAATGAGTTCCACCTCAAATATGAGCGTGGTAAAAGGAGGAATGCTTTCGCCAGCACCTTGTTCGCCGTAAGCTAGGTTGTATGGCAAATATAATTTCCAAATAGAACCAGTGTTCATAAGTTGCAAGGCTTCAGTCCAACCTTTAATCACACCATTCACAGGGAAGGTAGCTGGCTGATTGCGGAGTTTAGAACTATCAAATACTTCACCATTGATGAAGGTACCGTGGTAATGCGTGGTTACTTTGTCAGTCAGCCCGGGTTTAGGACCTGTTCCGGTTTTAATCACTTCGTACTGTAAGCCACTGCTAAGTGTAATCACTTCTTTGCGTTTGCCATTGGTTTCAAGAAATTTTGCACCTTCTTCTTTATTTACACTAAACTTTGATTCCTGAATTTTCTGAAAGTAATTTTGTAGTATATCCCCAGCTTCTTGTTGCGATATTTGCAATTGCTGATTTCCGTATACATCGCGCAAAGCCTGCGCAAAAGCATCGATATTAATTGAAGAGAAGCCCTGTTGTTTGATATTTAAACCGATATTTACTCCGAGACTATACCCTACAGAGTCTTCCAATGTTTTAATTTGCATATTTGTATTGTTTTGTTTTTGAGATTTTGCATCAAAGTTTAAAGTGGTCAAATATAAAAATATAGCCAGGCTTGCGAAAATATATTTCATAATGTTTAGTAATAATTTTATTGAACGATAGAGATTAATTCGTTTAGCGAAGAAAGATTGTAAGTAGGTTTATGCAAAAATATTTGATTCTGAGGATTTAGGAATGCGGTATCCATTCCTACGTTCAATCCGCCAATAATGTCTGCTTCAAAATCATCGCCAATCATGAGGCTGTTTTGAGGATTGGCGCCGGGAGCCTGATTGAAAGCATATTCAAAAATAGCCTTATGGGGTTTCTGCCAGCCTGTATGCTCGCTTACAGTTACAGTATCTATATATTTATCGAGTCCCGATTCGCGAAGCTTGATATACTGCAACTCACTAAAACCATTTGTAATAATATGAATACCTATACGCTCTTTGAAATGTTCTAATATTTCGAATGCACCGGGTACCAAAGCTGTTTTAAAAGGTACTCTTTTCAGAAAAAGCTCACCGAATAGTTTCGACTCCTGCATATTTCCAATTTGCAGGTGGCTGAAAGTGTCGTAAAAACGCACAACATTGAGCTGCTCCTTGGTGATTAATTTCGCTTGATACTCCTTCCATCGTATCTTGTTTATTTCCTTATAGGTTTTGAGGAAATACGAAAATGGCTTATCGTCTGACTGATACCCAAACTCAAGGTACAATTCTTCAAGGGTGATAGAAATATTATGTGAGAAATCCCAAAGTGTATCATCGAGATCGAAAAATAGGTGCTCGTATCTGAGTTTGCTAGTATGTTTCATGAAATAAAAAGGTAATATTCAAACTATTGTATAGAAGAGGTATGACTTTAAATATGTGGCGGAAAGATAACAGGAGACAAGCCAATTAGTATCAGGATTTTTAGCAAACAAATCCAAAAAATTGTTTTTTTAGTATAAATAAACTTACACCAACCGGATGTAAAATTGCCAGCCCAAGAGAAGAATGGCAGTCTATTACAGAGTATCCGATTGATGTAAGTAAAACAATGTTTATGTATAAAGTACTTCGTTAAACTAAAACGTGCTTAGTTTGATACCAATATAACCAAGTATTTGGATACGCTCCAAAACTCATTCTGATTAAGAATAACTAAACTGTCGGCACGATCTTTTCCGGTTATTTTGTATGATTTGGCAGGATGCGTAGTTACTAGTTTGGCTTCCTTTGCAAATACCGGAATAGCTTTTACTTTGGTAACATCAATTTTTTTGAAATAGTCTTTATTGAAGTCTTCAACCAACTTAGCCATGCCACCTAT
>JAIFMY010000145.1 GCA_020048155.1 Bacteroidota bacterium | reverse complement strand
TTGGAACATTTGTTGTAAGCGATGAGGATGCCAATGATGCTCATTCGATCACCTTTACAACGTCCGAATTCCTTGACGACAATGCCAGTTTCACTATAGATGGTATGAATCTGATTCTAAACAGCAGCATTAACTTAGAAATTAAATCAGTATACACCATAATGGTTATTGCCACTGATTTACAGGGAGCTGGTCATGTTGCTACATTAAATCTAAATGTAAGCGAAGAATTCGAAACCGGTATTACATTCAACGACAAAAACAAGGAGATTCAAATGTATCCAAATCCATCTAATGGTAAATTTACATTGAAATATAAGGATGTAAAAGAAGATGTGACTATCAGGATTAACCATATTAGCGGCAAAGAGGTTTATTTGGGTCAATTCTCAAAAAATGAAGCTCAGATCAATATTGATATTTCCAATCAAGCTGCCGGAGCTTATATTGTAAGCATTATTTCGGGAACCCGGGTTATACAAAAATCCATGGTATTGGAGTAGTACCCGTGTATTAGCCCAGAAGCGGAATTCGAAAGAGTTCCGCTTTTTTTTTGCAAAATCAATGGGATTTCGATTTAATGTGACTTCCCTTTTATAGAAAGGCTTTTACTTAGAAACAGTCCTGTTATAAATCTGTTAGAAGAAATTTAGTTCGAATAGAATTGATTTGTATTGTAATATTGAATCTTCAAAATAATTTTTTCCTGACTTTCATTTCGTCTAATGTTACTATTATTCCGCCTTTGTAAGAAGGATACTTAGGTTGCCAATCGAGAATGTTCTTTGCTTTTTCGTTTGTAACTTTCCAATTCATTTTTACAATTCCCATAAAATCTATACCAAGCACCAATCGGATAACGTAAGAAGAATTATGTTTTGGTCGGTTTTTGTTCATCAATTTAGCCATGTAATTGTTAAATTCTTTTGAGTAACAGGTGTATCATCGGGAATGATAAATTTTTGGCCAATAGCTTGCTTTTCAATGGCTTTAATAATCGCTTCGGCAGCATCTTCGGAATGTATGTTCGGAATAAAATAATCTCCTTTACCGATTATTTTACCCTTGTTTTTATCTATCATATTGTAAATGCACCTAAACAGTCCAACTTTACCATATAATTTTCAATACATTAACTGTATTATTGAGGCTATTTTACCAAATTTATGGCTTTTCTAACAAGTTTCACTTTTTTATGAACCATTATTCAGAGAACCTGATATAGCACAAGAAAATGGTATCCCTACCTGCTATTTTGTGATTTCGGGAATAAATCAATCAGTCTGTCTCATAATTATATTCACTTGTATCATATATTTTAAAAACTAACTCATAAATTATGTAATCTGTATCATTATTTATAATATATATCTCACCTTTATAAATAACTTTATCTGATTCAGATAGGTATATTAATGAGACAAACTAATATATGTATGAAACCGACATATTAAATAATGATACAGATTAGTAAAACAGTGAAATAGACGAGTGTATTATTGATCCGGGCAATTAAATATATCGAATGTAAAGGCTAAAAGAGAAATATGTTCCCCTTATTCTGAATTTTAGGTTCCTTATTTTATTATAGGCCCTGTTGAACTAAATCCGCCTAGGCGGATAGCTCTTTTAAAATTCATGTTCGGAATTCGATTATTTTCATTTACCCAAAAAACTCTGAAACTAAGTAATAGCAATGCATTGGGCCTAATGTTTGTTGTAACCATTTGATGTTTAATATGGTCAACAAATTGTTAAGTTTACTCTTTTCCCAAATCCTATCTCAACAAGTCGATATAAAGTTGAAAGCTGAATATCACTATGTCCATTTTCAATTCTGGATATAAAACTCTTTCTGGTTCCTGTCTTTTGAGCAAGTTCCTCTTGTGTCATATGAGCCTCTTTTCTTGCATCTCTTAAAATCTCTCCAATCGCAAAGGCTTTTGCTTTTATCTCAAATTCAGTCCGCTTTTCAGAGCCAACAGTACCGTATCGGTTATCAAGATGCTCGTCAAATGTTGTTATATTTTTCATTTTTTGTCTCTTTTTAGTTTAAAATCAAAATACTCTTTCATTATTTGCATGGCTTTTTCAATCTCGCTTTTCGGCGTTTTTTGTGTTTTCTTTTGAAATCCGTTGAATAATACCACTATATTATCTTTATCGAAGCAGCAAAATATTCGATAGATGTTACTTTCAAATTCAATTCGTATGGCAAACAATCCATCGTATCCGGTCATTTGTTCAAAGAATTTTCTTGGAATCTTATCCGCTACTGTTACAAGAAAGAGAACATAATCAATTTTATCTTTTGTTTTCTCAGTCTGTTTACTGAAAAAATCCCAAAAATATTCTCTGAAATATATTAGTTGACGTTTTTTATCCATGCCACAAAGTTAACGAATAATGGAACAAAATCATATACAATTTATGAAAATCTCAAAGTTTGTAGGACGGTCGTTCAATTGGTTACAACGGCTGAGGCTAAAAGCTGGCGGGCATTTCGGAGCACTTCACTGTCAAATTACGATGAAGTTTATTAGTTGCAATGCCCTTCAAAATAGCACTAACTGCCCGCTTGATTTTAGCCTTTGTTAGCGTTTCGTTGGTTTTCATCTTGCTATTTTTCTTTTCAGTACAAATTTAGCAATACCGCCCGATAAATATACATGATTCCACCACCATGCCGATAGGTTTTTAAATAACATTTTTTTTCTCATTTTATATGACTTGTAATGCTTCATTATGCCAAGGTACGAATTCATACTGCTCTGAAAGGCTTGTTGTTCTTCTTTTGTTGGTTTGTGGTTTCGTACTATTTTGTTATGTTTTTCAATGGCATTGTAAAAGTTCCCTTTGGTACGACTTGCAATATAAATCCGATTGGGAAGTATTACAGTTCCTAAAAACTTTACGCCTTTGCTATAATGCTGCAAGTAAATTTTCTTTGGGTGAATGGTTGCTTGTAAGTTCAATTGTAAATAAGCTGTCAATTTTGCTATAAGATTTTTTAAATGCTCTTTGCTTTCATGCACTATTACAAAATCATCTACATATCTACCGTAATACCGTATTTTCAAATCGTGCTTTACAAAGTGGTCGAAGCTGTCCATATAAAAATTAGCAAATACCTGACTTGTTAAGTTTCCAATAGGTAATCCGCTATTTTCAGCACAGTGAAATAAACTTTTTTGCGAAGGAAAATCGTCCCAATCGCTTCGCTTGCCTTTAATAATGCAATTTTTAGTTGGGTCGTTAAAGATTATTTTCTTACAAAGTTTAATAATCAAATCCTTATCGTTTGCTGTATATTTCTGGTTTATAAAGTATTGCAATTTTTCAAAAAGAATCTTTTTATCAATGCTCATAAAAAAGCCCTGCAAGTCGAGTTTAAGAATGTAGCAATCTTTGTTATAATTGGTTGAACATTGGCGGATGAATTTATCAATCCGCTGTATGCCAAAGAGTGTCCCTTTGCCAACCCTACACGAATAGCTATCGTGTATAAACTGCTTTTCAAAAAGATGGTTTATTTTACCGATAACTAAATGATGCACCACTCTATCCCTGAAATCGGCTGCAAAAATCTCACGCTTTACAGGTTTGTCAACTATAAATGCTATTGATCTGCCAATTTGGTAAGTGCCGTTGTTAATTTCTTCGCAGAGTTTTACCAAGTTGCTTTCATAATCTACTTCAAAGGCAATGGCATTAGCTGTATTGCGTTTGTTGTTGCGACAATTAAAGTATGCCTCAAACATTTCGGCAAGTTCAATGTATCGCATTCCTTCGAGATCAATTTTAGGTTTTTCTTTTGGTGGTATTTCGAATAATGAGAGTTGCTGCATAGTAAAATTATTAAAAAGAAAACACTGTCAGGTCTTTACAGGACCTTGACAGGTTTTCTAAAAAAATGGTTTGTTTAAAATCCCGAACTGCACGCACGTAGTTTGTGTTGTTCTTATTGTTGTTGTTCTGGTTGCCATTGTCGAAGTTCTGTATCCAAGCGTTGTTGTTATTGTTCTCGGTAGAACTCCAATAGTAGGCACTAGCAAAACCGCCAACCGCAAAAATAAAGGCGTTCATATAAATACAAGGCATCTCATATTTATTGTAGAGTTATTCAAAACTAATTACTTAGCATCAAATAACGCTCATTTTAACTGCTCACTGAACAGTCCCTTTATCGCTTTTAAACAAAACCTTGCTCGCTTGTATATGCCTTAACACATACAATTCCGGCATTTACCGATTGGCATTACGCCAACCGGTAATTTGTTTGCCTATGCTATCCATCAACCCTGATAGTTCGACTTGTTTTTTCATTGCCAATATTTTCATATCTACGCATAAACGTATCTCAAATTTCAGCAGTTCAAAGTCGTCTAAAAATGCTTCGAGATAAACCAGTTTATCTTTTGCTTTATTGGCTCTGTAAATACTTCTCACAAGTTGAATTGCATCTCGCTTCATGTCTTGCCCAAGTGTGTACTTGTACTCACGTGGAAACTCTTGTGTATATAAAAATACTTTTTGCACAAGTGTGTAAACATCCTTAAAAACCTGCAATTCATAATATAATGCCATATTTCAAAAAAAAATCGACCGCTTCGCGGTTAAATTGTTAAATAGATAAATAGTTAAAAAGCCCGAACTGCACGCACGTACTTTGTGTCGAACTTATAGTAGCCGTAGTCCTGGTAGCCACTGCCGAAGCCCTGTACCCAAGCGTAGACGTTACTGAACTCGGTAGAACTCCAATAGTAGGCACTAGCAAAACCGCCAACCGCAGTTTTTTGCAGGTATAATAGATTAAGTTCATATTTCGAAGGTAAGTACCAGTCGCCATAACCACCACCTTGGTAGTTAGCACATAGTTGGGCTGCATAACTTCCAGTACTTTGATTTGCTATTATACGCTCTGTATTATACATTCCTGCACCAATACCATCTCTAACTGCATTTGTTGTTGTATAAGTTCCGTTGTACCATTGTATTCCTGTGCTTTGGTCGGTAGTGGCTGCTATTAATCCATGTTGCCCTGTGGCATCTAACCAAAATATAATACCTCCTTGGTAGCTATCGCCAATAGCAAGGGTTGCACCTCCTGTTGCATTTACAACATAAGGGCTTGCAGTTGTTCCGCTACCTGTAACAGTTACATTTGTTCCTGCAGTTACTTTGGTTTCGGAGCCATCGGCGGCGACTGGTGTATTAATAAGGTCTGCATAATCTTTATCCCAAGCAGTAAATACAGGGTCGGTTTCACTGTCTAATTTGTTGTTCCAGTTGGTTGTATCGGTTCCTGTAATGCCACTTGCTACT
>JAIFMY010000091.1 GCA_020048155.1 Bacteroidota bacterium | reverse complement strand
TAGCTTTCACATTTACGGGTAGTTGGCTCATCACTTGTTTACATTCTTCCCAATACTCATTGTTTCCTATAGCACCGTATATACTAAATTCAGTTTGGGTAGAAGCATCCATTTTCAGCAGCATTTCAAGCGCAAATTTCAGGTTTTTTTCTGGCGATATACGCCCTAGAAACAATAATTTAAGCGTACCCGAATTCTTTTCTGGAGTAAGTCTATTTTTGGTGGAAACATTGAGTAGCCTGGGCATGTTTTCAGCCAAAATGATACTTTCATATTTGCGAATCCATTTGCTGCAAGCAGCATACTCATCAGCCGCTGTTGCATGAAACCTTACTCCCCTGTAAAGTCCAGACATACGAGCCAAAAACAGAAAGGTTTTCTTTCGGATAGACTTTTGATCCAATGCATGTTCAGAAAGCATTCCTCTGGGGGAAACTACTACGTGCTGCTTATGCCTGCTCCAGTAATTTGCGAGTAGGGGCAATATTGAAAAACCACGAGAATAAATGCCATTGATGTGAACAAAATCGGGTCTTAGTGTGCGAATAACATTTCGGAAATTTGATATACGTATGTTCTGAGGAGATACATACATTACGTGGCAGTTGCTTATATGTTCGTGCCATATATCTGCTTCCATCTCATAAGGTTGTGTTTCCTGATAATCGCGGTCTGAAGTAACTACATAAAAGATAAAATCATTGTGCAACTGCTCAATCATATTTATAAGCGATCGAACGGGGCCACCTGCTTTGTATCCGGGTAAAAACCAATCTATAAACACAAGGATTTTTTTCATACACTCATAGCATGGTTCATGATTGTAATATTGTATATATGCATTAAAATTACATATTTTTGTTTATCCATCATGTAAATAATGCAATTCAATATCAGCAAAATCAGGAAATGAAAAAATTGGCCATTGTAAGCACACATCCCATACAATACAACGCACCTTTATTTGCATTGCTTGGTCGCCGAGCCAAGATTCAAATTAAAGTATTTTACACAAGAGGCCAGTCAGACCAGGCTTTGTATGATGTAGGTTTCAATAAACATATAGAGTGGGACATACCGCTGCTTGAGGGGTACGACTTTCATTTTACCCAAAATACATCCAAGACCCCCTCATCAAAAACATACAAGGGTATAGTAAATCCGAATCTTATACAAGAAATTACGGAATATGGAGCAGATGCGGTATTGATGTATGGTTGGAATTTTCATTCGCACCTGAAAGTTATGCGTCATTTCAAAGGTAAGATTCCGGTGCTTTTTCGGGGTGATTCAACCCTTATAGACAATACTCCGGGCATAAAAGGGTGGCTCAGGAAAATGGTGCTTAGTTTTGTATACCGATACGTTTCAGTAGCATTGTACACAGGAGTGCACAACAGGTTATATTTCGAGCTATACGGACTGAAAGAAAAGCAAATGATACTCGCGCCACATGCAATTGATAACATGCGCTTCGCAGATGAAGCATCGAAAATAATTGCCCTAAAAAAAGAACTACGAGCAAAAGTAGGCATACCTGCTGATGCCACATTGTTTTTATTTGCCGGGAAATATGAGCCGAAGAAAGATCCACTTTTGCTATTGGAAGCATTTAAACAACTAAATGATAAACAGACAGCACTGCTTATGGTAGGTGATGGTGCTTTACAAAAGGATGTACTCAAATATCAATCTGAAAATAAAGGTATATTCCTGAAATCCTTTCAAAACCAAAGCCAGATGCCAGCCTTATACACTATGGCAGATATATTTGTACTGCCAAGCCGGGGCCCCAACGAAACCTGGGGATTAGCCGTAAACGAAGCTATGGCATGCGGGCTCCCTGTAATAGTGAGCAACAAGGTAGGTTGTGCGCCTGATTTGGTAATACACAATTACAACGGATACACCTTTGAAGCCGGAAATATGGGATCGCTGGCACATTGCATGAAACTTATGACAGATAGAGAAAAGCGCGCAGACATGGGAAAAAATTCAAAAGAATTGATCAAATCATTTACCTTTGAACAAATTTGCATGGCCATAGAGACTTTTGTACTAAAAAACTAATATGCAGCAACAATTATCATATCAGTTTTATATATCCATCTCATCGCTGGCTGCTTTCATCATATATGCTTTAACGGATCTAGAGTTTGCTTCCGCTATAGGCTTAGGATTTTTCATCTTCTTTAGCCTGAAATTCTTTTTCGAACTCGGATACCTCATCGAAGTACGCGATGTAATAATACTCATAGCGCTGCTGCAGTGGATTATAGGCCCTATACTTTCTTATCGCATCGTAAAAGACGATATATTTTATGGCATGGAAATTCCTGAAAGTGAATACATGGCTTTTGTACTCCCTGCGAGTATTGCATTTATTTTTGGTTTGTACCTCCCCTTGTGGCAAAGCAAAATACGCACAACTGATATTCTGGATAAAATACGCGAGCTGCTTTATAAATATCGAAATCTGGATTTAATTCTCATTGGAATAGGTACTGTATCTGCTTTACTCGAAGACTTTATGCCACAAAGCTTACGTTTTGCATTTTATCTCACTGCCAATGTGCGGTTTGTTGGTTTATTTTTCCTAATACTCAATACCAGAAAGTACAAATGGGGTATTTTTGGTCTTGTAATAGGCTGGTTCTTTATAACCACGCTCAAAGATGCGATGTTCCATGATTTGATACTGTGGATGGGCTTTCTGTCTATGGTATTGGCTTTTATTTTTAAGCCCAGCATCATGCAAAAAAGCATTATTCTTGTTGTTTTATTCTTTGGGGTATTTATGATCCAAAGCGTGAAGCACGAATTCAGAAAATTAAAAACTGAAATAGTGGATAGTGATGCCCAAGTTTTTAGTGAGCTTGTGACCGATCGTTTGTCAAACTCTGTACTCTTATTTCACGAAGAAAACCTAAAAGCCACGGTAACACGCATAAACCAAGGCTGGATTATTGCTGCCATCATGAATTATACCCCCAGAATGACTCCTTTTGCCGATGGAGAAACCATAAAAGAAGCCCTCTTTGCAAGTTTTCTTCCTCGTTTTCTAGCCCCGAACAAAGTAAAGGCTGGTGGGCAAGAAAATTTCATGCGTTTCACTGGAAGATATTTGCGAGAGGGTACTAGCATGAATTTGAGCATCTTAGGCGAAGGATATGCAAATTTCGGCATTTTTGGCGGAGGTATCTTTATTTTTTTGGTGGGTGCTTTTTACAATTTCTTTTACAATTATATCCTTCAGCGTACTTCTATCAACCCTACTCTACTGTTCTGGATTCCCCTGTTGTTTTTGCAAGTAGTAAAAGCAGAAGGCGATTTTGCAATAAGCCTGAATCACCTTGTGAAATCAACCATTGTTGTTGCAGGATTGTTTTGGGCCATTCCGTATTTTTTCAAAGTTAAATTGTGAGTATACAAGTATTATATATTTTCCGGAAACCGGATGCGCAGCGCCATAGCATAGAAAAACTGTTTGAGGTGATAAGGTCGGTATTACCCAAAAGTATAAGCCATTCAGCATTGAATATGCCATACCACAGCAATGGTATACTTGCAATCATCAGAAATATGATTTATGCACGAAAGCACAAACAGCCAATAAATCACATCACCGGTGATATACATTATACTGCTATGCTTTTGCCCAGGTCTACTACCCTACTCACCATACACGATGCTGAAATACTGAACCGTACAAGTGGATTGAAACATCTTTTCATTAAATGGATTTGGTTTGTACTGCCGGCTATGCGGGTGAAATATATCACGGTGATTTCAGAATTTTCTGCTGCAGAGCTTAAAAAGCATATCCCTCGTTTTGCACATAAAATCAAGGTGGTACACAATTGCATTTCATCTCAATTTACTTTTTTCCCAAAACCTTTCAACCAAGAAAAACCAGTACTCCTGCACTTGGGCACAAAAGCCAACAAAAACCTCATGCGGCTCATAGAGGCGGTAAAAGGGATGAATATCTCCCTGTATATAGCTGGCGAACTCCCAATAGATGCAAAACTATTACTTGAAAAAAACAAAATCGACTTTGTGAATAAATCTTTTTTGAACCTTTTCGAAATAATTGAATGGTATAAGCTGTGTGATGTGTTGTGTTTTGTTTCTACATACGAAGGATTCGGCTTGCCAATTCTGGAAGCACAAGCTACCGGAAGAGCAGTTATAACTAGTAAAGCAGCATCTATGCCCGAGGTAGCCGGCGATGGAGCTTTATTGGTAGACCCATATTCTGTAGAGGAAATAAGCAAAGCAATAGTTGAAGTAATTAATAACCAAACCCTACGCGAATCGCTGATAGAAAAGGGATTGGCCAATGCAAATCGTTTCAATGCACACGAGGTTGCCCGCCAATATGCTGAAATTTATACTTCTATGCTCAAATAATGGATTCTATAGCTTTGAAAAGAGCTCCTGCTGAGGCCTCTGCCGAATATTTTTCAATGGCTTTTAAATCAGGTTTCCAAGCAACTTCTCCCAAGGTCATCTCCAATACACGTTGTATTTCTTTCCCAAATGCATTTGGAGAGTATTCCTCAGGTGAATATTTTACACAAAAAACATCGGCATGACATTCTTGAAGTATCGTTAAAGCACTGCTGTGTTCGTGAAATACGCTCATAAATGGTCGGAGGCTAAGTACTACCTGAAAAATTTTAGAGGCAGTATAATGTTCCTCGGTACTGCCTAACACCAGCAACCGCCAAGCCTGCGAAAGGAAATTGAGTATATGAAGAAAGGGATAACGTGAACGTATCTCAACCACCAAATGGCTGATGTTGGCCTCTATAGCATATTCCAATACCGATTTGTGCTGATAAGCACCAGTCCCCAAGAAATAAAATTTGCGATGTGCAGGCCATTTGCCCTCAGCGTGCAAGCTGGCTACCGCCTCAAATACGTGCTTCAGGAACAAGCCTGAGTTTGGCAAAAATGCTCCTGCATACAAAATAACTTGCTCGCCAGGTTTCCAAGGCATGTTCAAATCTTCAAGTTTTATGGTGTGATCTGCCATATCGAAGCCATAGGGCATTGCTACCGTAGCAACGGAATTTTTCCTAAAGTTGCGTTTTATGGCCGGTTCGAAGTATTTTTGTGATACCCCACTTATGAGACTTACTCGCGACAGAGCTATAGGCTCGAGCATACGTGCAAGCCACTGACTGATTATAGCCCTTATGTTTTTGCGGTTGCTTATATCGCGCACCCAAGGATCTATATAATCTATGCCATATGGTACACGGGTAAAAAGATGAAGCAATGGACCCAGCAATGCTGTATAAAATGAAGGAATCGGAATCCA
>JAIFMY010000233.1 GCA_020048155.1 Bacteroidota bacterium | reverse complement strand
ACCAGGATCTTTGCCCAAATGATAAAGGAAGCGTAAATATGAAAGGTTGCCCTGATAGCGATGGTGATGGTGTAATAGACAATGACGATGCTTGCCCAAGTGAAAAAGGTACTGTTGCATTCAAAGGTTGCCCCGATTCTGACGGCGACGGTGTGATGGATAAAGAAGATATTTGCCCATCACAGGCCGGTCTTGCTGCTTTCAAAGGTTGTCCAGATAGCGATAGTGACAACATTCCTGACAAAGATGATAAATGTCCTCTACTTTTTGGTAGTGCTCAGTATTTTGGTTGCCCCGATACTGATGGCGACGGTATAGCTGACCCTGACGATAAATGCCCAAATGCTGCCGGTATAGCTGCAAATAGTGGTTGCCCTGAAGTAAAAGCTGAGGTAAAGAAAGTATTGGCATTGGCTCTTCAAGGTGTTCAATTCCAACCTGCAAAAGATGTAATTCTTTCTTCTTCATATACTGTACTCAATCAGGTGGTAAAAGTATTGAATGACGAACCAAGCATCAAGCTCAAAATCAATGGTCATACCGACAGCCAAGGTAATGCTGATGCAAACATGGCTTTGTCGCAAAAGCGCGCCGATGCAGTAAAAGCATATCTGGTATCGAAAGGTGTAGATCCTTCACGTTTGTTTGCCACAGGTTTTGGTGCAACTGTTCCGGTAGCAGACAATGCAACTGCAGCCGGTCGCGCTAAGAACAGACGCGTAGAGTTTGTAGTTGAGTTCTAATTATTTTCATAAATATAACCCAAACCGGGTAGTCATTTTTTGGCTATCCGGTTTTTTTTGTAATAAAATATTTTAGTTAACGTTTTCAAAAAAAAGTATCTTGTGTATTATGTAAGGCACAAAAATTTTATCTTTGACAATACCATTTAGAACCATTATTTGTAATTTTAGTTTTGTGGTGTTTGCCAAAAAAAAGTTTAACCTGTTATTTTTGAAAATTATTGAAATGAATGATGAGAATGCATTGAAAATAAGTGTTTTTTTATCGCAATCTTCTGTTGATGTGGAATCTCTGAAAACAGATTTAGAGACTGTAATGTCGCGGGCTGGTTTAGAGGTGGTTTCATCACAATTGGTGGGGGATTCAGATTTTAGGCAATATGAGAATAATACAGATGCACTACTTGAGAATTCATCATGTTCTGTTCACATATTGGGCGGACAGTACGAAAAGTCTTTGTCTGGTTTGCCTGTTTCGGTTTCTGAAATCGATTTTCAGAAGGCCTTGCAACAAAAAGACAAAACCGAAGATTTTCATATATTTGTATGGTTTCCGGCCGAAACCAGCCGCAAGGAAATAGATCCGGAACAAGCAAACTTCATAAAAAAAATCCGAAACAGCATTTTACCGAACATGATATTTTCGAATCATGAGTCGCCAGTGGCTTTTGTTGAAGATTTACGTTCCATCATGCAGGTAGATAAACGGCATACTGAGGATGTGCACCAAACAGATGTGTTTTTTATTTACCATGAACTCGATGAGCATGCAGCGGAGGAGATACTCCGAATTTCGAAGGATGTAATGGAAATAAAAGGGTTGAAAATAACGAATGAGATAAACGCTGAAAATTATATAATAGAACAACTTCAGCAATCTAAACTTGCAGTGGTATATTTTGAGCAGATGCTCAACTGGGCAAAGAATTTTGTACCTCAGGTTTGGAAACGCTACGGAGGAGCTTCTGCTACTACACCTATACTCATGATAGCCGACGAATCTATACGAGCCAATCATGCCCAGCTTTTCGAAGCTCCAAATGTGATTCCACTAGTACTGGTGCACGAGATAATACCACTCGAAATTAAAGTTCGGTTGGATCAACTTGGCAATTTGCTTGCATCATGAGCAATACACTTGCACCATACCCCGGGCTTAGGCCATTTACAGAGGATGAAGCCATTTACTTCAAAGGACGCGAAGTACACATAAAGCAAATTATAAAACAACTCGAGGAAAAAAAAATAGTTGTAGTTACAGGTGCCTCGGGCGACGGAAAATCATCGCTTATATATGCAGGGGTTATTCCGCAGGCTAGGGCTGGTTTTTTCAAATCCAAGTATTCTAATTGGCTGGTTGCAGATTTTCGTCCCGAAAGGAACCCTCTTGGCAATCTGGCTGATTCGTTGGCACATAAACTTCAATTAAATCCTGAGTATACTAAAAAGGAACTTTCGTTTGGATTTGCTTCGTTGATAAATCTTTTTAAGCAATCGGATTATTATATAAACGAGAACAATGCGGAATGGAAAAATGCCGATGATAGAACACGCAAACTACGGCGCCTCAAATCTGCAAACCTGCTTATTTTGGCTGATCAGTTTGAGGAGATTTTTACAAACTCTGAAAACTATACCAACGGGCGACCCTCAAACGCATCTTACGTAGTAGTAAACACCTTGCTCGAAACTGCTCGAATAGCCCAGCGTGAAGGCATTCCGGTATATGTAATACTCACCATGCGCTCCGATTATATAAGCCAGTGTGTGGCATTCAAAAACTTGCCTGAAATACTCGCTGCAAGCAATTTTTTTGTACCACGTCTTAAACGCGAAGAGCTGACTCAGGTAATCGAAGAGCCTGCCAAATTGGCCGGTGGTTCGGTCTCACGCAGGCTTGTGGAGTTACTTATCAATAATCTGCAAGAAGGATTCGACCGCTTGCCGGTACTGCAACATGCACTCAATCAGCTCTGGAAACTTGCCGACTATGGCAAAACGCAAATTGACCTCATTCACCTGGCAAAACTGGCAGGTATTTCACCGGCTTTACTACCTGATGCCGACAAAGAGGAATTTGACCGATGGTTTGTAGATCTCGAAGAATACAAGAAGCCATATTACGATACTCCCAATGTAGACAATGTGCTCAACACACACGCGAATGTTTTGTATGTATCCGCTTATGAATACATGGTCATGCATTTTGGTTGGGCTTCAAAAACCATCTCACCTTTCGAGTCGTTGCAGGTAATCAAAACTTCTTTTCAGAGTCTTACCAAAATAGATGCCGGTAGGGCAGTGCGCAACCGCATGACTCTGATAGAAATTTATCAAATTATCAATAATCCGAAAATAGCAATAGAGGACATAAGTGCAATCATGACGGTATTCAGGCTTCCGGAAAGTACTTTTGTGCGGCCATTCGTAAACCCTGACGATTTGAGCACTGAATACATTTCGGCTACCTCAACCCTCGATATTACGCATGAAGCGCTTATTCGCAATTGGAAATTGTTGCAAGATTGGAATGAGGAGGAGATAAACAACGTTTCGGTACTCAGTGATTTTAAAGTTCAGCTAAACAGATGGCTTTCTCACAATAAGTCAAACGATTTTCTGCTCTCACTGGGGCCACTCACCGTTTTTGGTGAATGGTACGACAGAGCAAACCCCAATAAATACTGGCTTGCTAAGTATAATACCAATGATTTGAGCCATGTTGAGAAAATTGAGCAAAGTGCCAGACTTGCTGAGGATATTGAAGAATATTTGCGCGTAAGTAAAAGCTTTTTGGCATTGCAAGAAAGGCAGAAAAAGCAAAGGCGACTGCTTTTGATGATTAGTTCTCTGCTTATTATTATATTGCTTTCTATTCTTACTTATTGGGCCAATTCGGAACGAAAAGAGGCAGAACAACAATCGGTTCTGGCGCAAGAACAACGCGCATTGGCAGAGCAGGAGAAGAACAATGCCGTGTCTGCCAATCAAGTAGCAGAGCACGAGAGGCAAATTGCCAAAGAGAATGCAGAGAAGGCTATATACGCAAAAATGCTTTCGGATAGTGCCCGTGCCGATGCCGAACGCAACCGATTAAAAGCTGAAACCAACTTTCGCATTGCGCAAGAGCAAACCATGTTGGCAAGTTTGCAAGCAGAAAAAGCTCGGCTGGAAAAATTGAAGTCTGACTCTCTCAGGGTTATCGCTGAGGAACAAAAGAGAATTGCGCTCATGGCCAGCGATAGCGCAAACAAATTGTCTTATTTGTCGCTGGCACAAACATTGGCATTTAAGTCACATTCTGTGTTTGAAGACAACGACCTCAATTTACTATTGGCTTTACATGCATATACTTTTAACAAGGATCATGGTGGACGTATTTCCGATCCTGTTATCTACAATGCACTGCGAAAAGCTTATTCCCTTGTTTCAAATGAGGGAATTATTAATTTGCCTATTGATTTTCCCCTAAGTGCATTCGAAACTACCAGTAATGAATATTTGGTCGTATATACCAGTGGAATAGTTCAGAAATTAAGTTTAATTGATGGGAAGGTTTCTGTTTTGCAGCAATGGAAATCACTTGAATTATTAAACTCAGCTTTTTTTCTGGATAAGGATCATCTACTATATTCTACCCACAGCAAGAAACTGATATTGTTTACATTGTCATCAAACAATAAACGCGAACTCAAGATTACGCCCAACTATGCCAGGGCTGCATTTATAGCCAATGGCTCTGTTTGGATTGGTGGTCGCAACAGTACTTTGTCTGAATTTAGTCTTTCTGACAACTCTTCTGACCCTGTTCGCGAAATTGAGTTCGATAGCAGAATAACTGATATGGTATTCGTGAAAAATTCGGCAACACTTTTTCTGGGACTTTACAACGGACAGCTTTTTAAACTCCCCTTCAGCAGTTTTATCCCTGAAAAAATATTCTCAAATTTCTATCGCGTTACGGCCATGGCATATCACACTCAAACTGATATGATTGTGGTTGGATACTCCAATGGCTACATCAGAACCTTTGATGCTAAAGGCAATATGGGCAGTGAATTTTTGTCTGGTAAAAATGCTGCTGAGCTTATGTGTATAAACCCATCGGGTGAGAAATTGGCTGTTGGCTTCAGTAATAATCTAGTGAAAGTATACAACTTTAATGCTTTATATGAAACACCTCTGACCATAAACGATATGAAGCAAAAAATAATAATGCTTGATTTTGTGACTCCTGATCAGATTTTTGCACTTGGTTGGGATAGGTCTATACGCAAATGGAATATTTCGTCGGCGGTATACGCAGAGCTTATTAAACAAAAGCTTAATAGAAATATGTCTGACATAGAATGGAGTACTTATGTTGGGAAGAACGTTCCATATCACGCTATAAAATAATGTATTATGAAACATGCATCCTTGGCGAACACATACAATGGGGTAACAAATACACCAATATGGGAGTTTTATTATACCCTAAATTTATAATTTTGTTAAGATGAAAATTCATATTGAGTATAAAAAATCACTCATATTTGCCGTAATGCGACTTTTACGGGGATTCGGAATTGTTGGGCTGATGCTTGTAATAAATACTTACACAGTATACTCTCAAAATTCTGATTGTCAGAATATATTGGTCAAAGCAAAGGAACTGTTTGTAAATGGCGAGTTTGATGCAGTGATTGGTTTATACGAGAACAAACTCAACAATTGCAGATTTTCAAAAGAAGAACAACTTGAATTGTATAAAATAACTTCGAGCTCCTATTTTGAAATAGACGAAATAGAAAGCGGAAACGATATCATGAGAAAGTTTCTGAGACGTAGCCCCAGCTACATAGCCAATCCAAACTTTGATCCGGTTTCATTTGCAAGGGCATTTAATACTTTTAGGGTGTATCCAAAATTTGCCATAGGTATGAATGTGGGTGTTTGCCACGACAGAATATTGGTTTCCAAAATTTACCAGGTATCAGATTCTATCAACTACAAAAACAATTACCAAAGTGGCTTTCTTCCCACTTTTCATTTTTATATGAAGTGGTATCCGTTTCATTTTATGAGTTTAAGCACTGGAGTGGGTATTGTAACCCATAGTTATACCAAATTGTATACAGGTAACCATTCGATGAGCATGTATATGACTGAAAATTATAGCAGTGTGAATGTGCCCATCATAGTGAGCCTTATGCCATACAAAACACGGAAATTTACACCCGCCTTTTATTTTGGGGTATACCAAAATGCCGGTGCCGGTGCTGAGTACAATGCCACAATGAAGGTAAATGACAGTAAGGAACAAACCCTTACTTACGATTTTAAAGCCGAACTTACCGACAGCTACAGGAACTTGGATCACAATGGTATACTCCTGGGCACAAGTATGTCTTACAAGTTTGGCAGTATTGAGCTATTTGCAGACTATCGGTATAGTCATCAGTTCAAACAACTATCTACCGAGGTATTGTATCCATCGCTCGAAATGCCCGTCAATTTATCTATTCTTACCGATGAATTTAAACTCGACTATATGGAATTTACTATTGGTATACAAATAAATATCTTACACAGTGTTAGCTTAATCAGATAGTCCAATGAAACACCTATATGCTGCATATACACTATGAAACAGCAATACTTATCAAATGTGTGTAGCATTGTACCTTATACTTAATAATTTTGCCAGGATGAAACTTAATTCCGTTTATATTATCCTCGTACTATTTGCGCTTTTGGCATCGTGCCGAAAAGATCCGCAAATAGCTGAAGCCACTGAATCACCCATGAAGGTGTATGAATACAAATTGGTAAGTAGTTTTGTTGCCGAAGGGGACTATTTCTATGGGCTATCTTTAGAAAACAATATATTATACTTTACCGCCATTGAAAAGGATGGGATAGAAATAAAACGATATCCTATTTCGAAATATATGCCCGATACAAACTTGGATACATTTTTTATCAACAACCAAACTTCTATTCAAAAAAGCTACCTGAAAGACGGGGTATTGTTTAGTTACACTTACTATGACGCATTAACAAAATTTGCTGATGTGAGTGGAAAAATGAAAATCAACTTTAATGGTGAGGTTTTGTGGAATTTTATTGAAGACCAAGGTACCCCGTCTACATTTGTTGACTTCGTAGAAAAAGATAATGAAACCATTATGAAAGTTCATCAAATAAACAATGAAGCTTTTGATGGGTCTTATCTTGCTATTGACGAATTCGATACCAAGGGAAACCTTAAACAAAAGAGAACTGTAGATTTGGTTAAGTATGATATACATAGTATTATAGGTGTGTATGACTCAAAAATACATGCACTAGTAAAGTATAATGAAGAAATTGGTACTCGATTTGCTTTGCTTGATCAAGAATTTAATATACTTTCAAGTGAAGAACTTTTTCAAGGAAATTTCAAATCATTTAAGGTATTTCCATTTGATAATGATATAATTGTTTACTTATCTTACGAATTTGGTGTTACTAATCAAATCATCCCCGTTTTAGTTAGAATGAAATATGATGGCACAATACTCTGGAAGTCTGATTTATCCTCACAAGGAATGGTTCCTCATGTGTATACCTCATCTATCTCAGAAACTATGACTATGGTCGCAGGCCAGCGAAAACCAAATAATTTATTCGAAAATACATTTTATCCTGAGCGGTCTTTATTGTTTTACTCCATGTACGATAGTTCCGGTAAAGAAATTGCTTCCGATAGTATTGGATATATGGATATTGGAATCGCCTTGGGCAGCATGATTAATGCAGATGGAAATCAGCATATGCTTCTTGCCAGAAAGATATACAACCAATATCCGGGTTTTATTCTGTACACACAAAAGCCTGATTGATTTGATTTTAAAAGTACTAAACTTACAAAACTTATAGTTAAGATGCCATTTTCTACCCTCATCATAGTTGTTCTTTCGGTTATAGTCATTGCAATGATACTTGCATTCAGGTATGCATTGAACCGTGGTATCGTTTCGAATGAGAAAAAAATGCATCAACAAATTCTGAATTTGAAAGAAGAAAACTATGTAAAAGACAGTGAAATAAAGCGGCTCACCTATATAGGAGAAAATAACAAGTTTAATGAGAAGAATACTCTAAACCCAACCATTGAAATGCTTGGGCACGAAGCTCAATTGCAAGATAGAAATGAAATAATGATGCAAAAAAATGAGTTGGAAAGAGAAAAGGAGCAAATACAGCAACGAAATAAAGCACTGTGGGACCAAAGCATAGCCATACACAAAGAAAAGGAACGTATAGATGTACTTAGACGTGAAATAGAAAGAAAGCATATTGATGTTACTGACAGCATCAGATATGCAGAACGCATTCAGCGGGCCTTGATGTCGGGCGAGGAGATTCTTTCCAAGTATTTTCGTGATTATTTCATTTTCTTCTCCCCCAGAAATATTGTTTCGGGCGATTTTTATTGGGCATATGCCAATAAAAGTACTTTGATACTGGTAGCTGCAGATAGTACTGGGCACGGTGTACCGGGGGCTTTTATGAGTGTGCTGGGTATATCTATGCTCAATGAAATAGCTTTGCATGGCGACTTGTTGCAGCCTGCTGATATGCTAGAACAAATGCGTGCAAAAATAAAGCTTACCCTTGGTCAAACCGGTAAGCAAGGTGAGCAGCGTGATGGAATGGATATGGCGCTTTGTGTATTAGACCTGAATACTAACATGTTGAGGTATTCCGGGGCTTACAATCCATTTTGGTTGTTTCGCGAAAACCCCGAAGATTCTGAGAAGCCTTTGTTTGTAGAACTAAAAGCAGATAGCCAGCCTGTGGGCATTCACTTTGCTGAAGTGCCTTTTACCAATCAGGAATTGCAATTGCTTGCCGGCGACACGTTTTATATTTTTTCAGATGGATATTACTCCCAATTTGGTGGCCCAAAAAATCGTAAGATCAAAAAGGTCGGCCTTTCAGAACTTATCTCCTCGGTATATAAATTGCCGATGGAAGTCCAGAAACAGCGCTTCATAGATTTTCTGGAAGATTGGAAAGGTGATTACGGGCAAACCGATGATGTAATAGTAATAGGCGTGCGAGTAAACGCCTGAAAATTGTAGTTTCTACAAATGTAGTTCCTTGCGCACGGCTTGTATGATGTCCGGCAAATGCGAGTGTATTATGTTTAGTAACTCTTTTATTTTCTGTTCTTTATATTTATTTTCTATAAGCAATAAGGCCGATTTGTAAATGATTTGTTTGGTTTGCTCTGCATTCAGATTGTTTTCCAGGTAATCGGCTGCAGTGGTGTACCAAAGCAATATGGGTAGGTATTGTGATTTACCCACAAATTGCCGCTCTTTTTGAATCAAACTGAAGCGTTTGGATAAATGAAGAATCCTGCCATATTTTTCGCCATGCAAAAGTACTCTGAAATAGGCATCAAAAAACAGGTGCCAGCGGTGAGCAAAAATTTCTTTTTTGAAGCATTCCAGATAATTTCCTGCATAATCTATTGCTTTGTCTACCTGTTTGTTGGCCAGCAGCGTGCGCACATAAAAAGCAACAAACCCGATTCGGTTATAAAAGCTATTGGTTTGCTTGAGCATGGGTATGCTCGAGGACATCAGTTTAAGCGCAATTTCGTTCTTGTTTTGCTTCAGCAATACGCCACATAAGTTTACCAGATAAAATAAGTAGTCGCTATTTGGATGGCGGATTGATAGATATCCGTATTTCTCCGATTCTTCCAGTTCTCCAAGTTTGCTGTGCATCATGGCCCTGTTTGCATAATAATTGGCCATAAGGCGAGGTGAATAAAAAACCTCCGATTTGAAAGATCTATCTAATTCACTATATAATTCTCGTAGTTTTTCAAATTCGCGGTAATTGTAATACATAAATGTTAGCCTCACTGCGGCTCTGTAGCGCGAGTATCCGTCAAGATGTTTGTTATAGAAAGTTTCTAACAACAGATTTTCCCAGTGTTTAGATTCTCTATCTATAGTTTCATGCTGTCGTATGATATCTATAGTGGCATCATTCAGTTTTTCGTTGATTTCCTTGCATCTTAAATATGCTTCTTGGTTTATATCGAGATAATTGATAATTGGCTTATAGAATCTGTTGCGTATGCGTATGAGGAGGTAATCGCGGTAAGAGAGTATAAGCTCGTAAAAACGGATAAAATAGTAATGCCCAGGGGTAATAATGCGTGTATAATCTAATATCTGACGTTCTTGGTCCGGAATGATGGCATCAGTCATTACTTGCTTGTCAATTTGAGTTAACCATTCAAAGAAAATGTCTACGTCAATTTTGTTCAGGCTTTCTGTAATCCATTTTTTCAGGTAAGAGTATGTTCGTTTGTCTATTTCCCCATCAAATGGAAGCGTGTTGAATGGATTTTTGCTATTGAAGTGTATCAGGTGCAGGATACGCAAATTTACATCTTTGCTAAATTGTTGAATGGAAATAAGATATTCTATCTCATGTGGGTATAGCAATTCTGTAAATTGGGTAAATGTTTCGAGTTTGTTCCTCATTTTACACTGCAAATTAATATACTAAAGTAATGTTTTTTATATTGAATTGAAGGTCTGTAAATGGATTTTACTTACATAAAAAAAGGCAGCAAACCTGAGTCAGCTACCTTTTACAATATAAACTAAATCGCATTTTGAAGCACGCATGATATGAGTCTGAACACACCAGGAGAGCAAAATTGGCAATATGGGTGTTTCATTTTGCCTTGAACATAATATTTCGTTAAGATGGATGATATTCTGACAGCCATTTCATGGCACTATCGTAATTGATAAATCTTTTTGATTCCACATCTTTTTGCTCCCTGGCTTTTATTACATTATTTACAGCATAGTCTACAAACACTTGTTTGGTGTCAACAACCGAAGCTGTAACTTTGTATCCTGCGGCAAGTGCTCTGTTGAGCCAATCGGTATTCAGCCATTCAATATCGCTTATCCCAAAAACTACACTCTTTCGGTTGTCAGTCAGTATTTTGCACCACTTGAATTCAGCCAGCAAATCAATTACCATATTACAGGCATTTTTAAATTCAATGCTACTTGGTGCGCCATTCCATACTATTTCTACGCAGCGAATTTCAGGTCTTATGCCAATGGTGCAATGTTTAGAGTGAAATCTTTCTTCCATGTATTATTCGTTCATAAATTTTATAACTTCAGCGTTGAAAACTTCCGGATGCTCAAACATCATGAAATGTCCACATTTTGGAACCATAATCAATTTACTCCCTGCAATTTTGGATGCACCGTCGGTGGCTATGTCCTTAGTAAATCCGGGATTGAGATATCTGTTGGGTATCAGGTTGTCATTTTCTCCAAAAAATATGAGGGTTGGCACTTTAATGTCGCTTAGCTTGTTGTAAACCGGCTCCTCCACCATGCCTTCCACCGATTTAGCCACAGCCCAGCAGTAGTAGTCAAAATCTGAAGCATGTCGCATGGCTATGCGGTCGGTAATCATAAATTTGGCTTCTTCAGGCAAACGGTAAAAATTTGTAGCCAAGTTAGACTCAATGGCTTCTACAGTGGTAAGCTTCACCAAGTTTGGGGTCATTATTTCTTTGAACCATTTCCGCTGACCGGCGTGAAATTTCTCGAAACCTGCAGGATCTACCAAAATCAGTTTTTTTACTTTGTCGGGGTATTGCAAAGCGGTTATCATTGATATTTGTCCGCCCATGGAGTGTCCACCAAGTATTACTTTATCCAGTTTAAGAGCATCAAGTACTTGCACCACTACAGAAGAGTAGTAGCTCATACGTCCGGAATGAACGGGTTTGTCAGATTTTCCATATCCGGGCAGGTCAATAGCCATTACCCTGAATTGTTTGCTCAACTCGTCGATATTGCGGTTCCATGCAGGTGAATAGCTACCTAGTCCGTGTATGAGAACGATAGTTTCCGGGCCAGTACCTTTTTCTATATAGGCTATTTTTAGATTGTCGGCTATTTTTACATACTTGGTATCGTATTGGTAGCTCAAATCGTTCATAGTGCCAAGGGTAGGCAAATTGTTGTAAGGTGCACAACTACTCATAACCATTAATGTAGCTATTATGATAAAAATGTATTTTTTCATATTCAAATATAATCATTTGGTTGGTTAAAACATGAGCCATTTATAAGCTAAAAATACAGTCCATGGGTCGGTAGGACGTGTTTTATAATTAGGGCCATTGATATCTGTACCGTGGCTGCTGTCGTTGCTATCGAAGAATTCACCCAATTTAAGGTAAGCAGCATTCAGCTCCAGTGTCATAAAAGGGCCGAAGGTGTAGCGCAATGAGCCATTAATTTCGGCACCCATGTATTTGTCTGCATTCTGTGGACTTACCGTGCTTAATGCAGCAGCTGTACCGAGTTTCAGGTTTATGCGGTTTGGTATGAAATCGTAATTGGCAGTAAGTGTTCCACCGGTAACTCCATAACCCATGTTTGAAATGTCGGAAACAACCGGGGTAAACCTGTTGATAACACTTGCATGTGGGAAAAGTAAATACGAACCGGAACTAACAAAAATGGCACCCGGCATCCCCCAGGTATTTCCTGTGATCACGCCAGAGTATGTTCCATTGGCATTTCCGTCGCCATCGCCAGTAGTATACAAAAAGTCGGCAGATACAAAGTCGTTTACTGTTTGACCAAATCTGTATGCGCCTCTCAAATTAAGTGCAAAGCCTGCTATATCTGTATCTTTTACATAATCAGTTCCGTCATAGGTTTTTACGCTACCCAGGTTGAAATTAAAGAAACCGCTGAGTTGATAAGGGTCGTTCCAAAAATCGGTATTGCGACTAAAGAAAGTGCCTAACCATGCAATATCTGCTTTGTAGTCGTTGGTGGGTAGCTCAAATAAATAGGCCCCATTGTAAGCTGCATTGGTACTCATGAGTCCTTGGCTGAATACTGATGGGCCGCCGCGTCCTTTTCCTCTGTCGGACAAATAATGAACACTCGCACCCATGTTCCAGTTCATACTGAATTTATGCTCTCCGAATAACTCGTACAGTGTAACATCATCTTTATCTTCCACATTGTTTTCATACAAGGTGTATACACCAGCCTTCAATTTGTTGTAGTCGCCATCGTGCCTTACAGATATGCCAACTCCATCTGATCCCCAATATGCCAGCCTATAGCCCGTAGTGGTCATTTTGTCGAAAAAAGTTCGGTAAGGATTATAAGGAGTGTCAAATAATCGCTGTAAACCAATGTTTACGTACCAAGATTTTACGGGAATAAGTTCCAATTCAATGTTTTGTGTTTGAATATTCACATTATCTGCATTGAATGCAGAACCTTTGTTGCCACTAAGCCCGTATGATTGGTCGCCCCAGGTCCAGTCTATTTCAAAGGAAGCCCTGAGTATGGCTTTTCCGTTGAAAAGTTTGGGTTGATATATGAAAAATGGCAGGATACGCTGTTCAACATAAAACGACGTGAGTGAATCGGAAGTAGTTGATGAGTTGGATCCAAAAAGCCTGCCTACCAATTGGCCATTGAACAAACTGGCTTGTGGGTAAATGTTTGAGGTAACAGCTTGATTTATGAAAAACGCCAGAAACTGAAATTCTGTATTGGTTCCGGCGCTTATGGGTAAATCGTTTTTGAATATACTCTTTTCTACTTCTTTGGGGCCTGCAGCATTATCAAATTGTGCAAACCCTAAGCTTCCAAGTATAAGAAAGGAAGTTAATGTCAGGAATATTTTTTTCATTTCAATTCATATTAAAGAAATGAGGTTTTCCCGCAAGTGTAATCTGTTTTTTCGAACCGATTACCATTTCCCGTTTTATTCGGGAATATAGCTTTTAGGGAAAACCTCTATGTATTAATTACTAAAAATCTTAAGGCAGTCTTAAATACTTTTGAATGTTGATCAAACCTAAAGTACCGCCATTTGAGCTACCAAAACCAAGAGCAGGAGTTGGAGGTACGTTTTGAGTGCCGGAAGTTTGAACAACTTCGTACCACAATACGTCGGTGTTATTGTCTTTCTTAATTTCAAATATACCTGAAACAGAAGCTTCCATAGGTAAAGTTTGAGTAATGGTGATAGTCCAGATATTACCAACAGTAGATTTAACTATGTTGTATGTACCTGAAAAAATCAAGTTTGGGGTATTGGTTGTATTCCCTTCGTTAAATTGGTGTACAACGTAGGTTTTGTCGGCTTTGAATTCAGCTGAAATAGAATCAACTTTGAAATAAGTAACCAATAGAGGAGCTATATTAGCACCGCTACTTTGCCATTTACCAATGATACCAAGGTCTTTGCCTAGTTTGTCGGTCGAAAACTCAACCATTGCATCCATAGCAGCACCGTCAGCGTCGTAAATACTGCTTGCAGTAGCTGCTTTTATGTTCAATACCTCAGTACCTTGCACTACAGAAGTAACTGCGAGATTTATCTTCATGGTTTCACTTCCTATCGCATGTTCTACTGTGTAAGTAAAAGTGACTCCGGTTATTGTAAGAGCTACGTCGGCAGCAGTTACGGCCTCGGTTCCTTCAGCATTGCCATATACAGCCTCGCTGAAAGTAACCGTGGCTGTTTTGTTATCTGACGATAGAACTACACTTTTTACGAATGGTTCTTGATTTTCGCTTTCTTCGCTGCAAGATACAAATCCTGCAAGGGTGATGATGAAAAGAAAGATGAGAGCTAGATTTTTGTTTTTCATAAATTTGTTATCAATTAATTTGTTGTAAAAGTAGTTAGTTTTAAATCTAAATCGTTTGTAATTTACAGAAAGATGGGGTTGACAAATATTAAATATTCGGCATTCGTAATGTTAAATGTATTGTAAAATAGGTACATAGCCATATAATTTAGTATTCCGACCTAGTTCCATCTGATGATACTTGCCCCCCAGGCATAGCCTATTCCGGCTGCTATCATGGCCACAATATCTCTGGGTTTTAGCAGTTGTTGTTGTTGCGCAAGGTGCAGGGAGAGTATTTGATCTACTTGCCCCATATGCCCAAATTCGTCGAGGTATATACTTTGACTTTCGGCGAGTCCTAGTTCATTGAGTATATATTTGTAGCCCGATGGTTTGAAATGTAAAGCAGCCAGATAGTTAATATCCTTTCGTGTAAGTCCGGACTTTTCCAACGCCTTGTCAATACACATCAGCCAGTTGGGCATGCTTACTTCATTCAGGCGGTCTTTCATATGCTTTTCGTTGAAAACGCGGAGCGATTTGTAAGCCGACGAAATATTCTCTGCACTGATAGGATTCTGAGTTCCACCGTATTGTACACCAGCATCGCGTGCTAGGGTGCCATCTGTGATGATATGCGAACCGAGCACCAGATTTTTGGGGTGATTGCGCCTCAGTATCATGGCACCGGCTCCTGCCGACAGATTGAACATGAATGAAACTGCAGAGTCGGTATAGTCTATGAAGTCGCCGTTTCGGTATCCACCTACTATCAATACTGTTTTTATTTCAGGGTCGGCTAGCATCATGTCTTTGGCTATTTTCAGGGCTGCTACGGTGGTGCCGCATCGCTGTTGTATGTCTATGGCCCAAGCACGGTGCGCTCCTATTTTTTCCTGAATATAAATACCTGATGTGGTGAGCGGATACTCTTTCCATTCTTCGCCAATACAAAGTATGAGGTCAATTTCGAGTGGATCTAATTGAGCGTTTTTCAAGGCATCCAGTGCCGCCTTTACTCCCATTTCTTGTGTGCCGTCTTCCGGGCCGGGTATGGGTTTTTGTTTAATACCAAGTTTGTTTATCACTGCATCTTCGCTCCACACATGGTTTGTAGCTGCCGATATTTGTGCGGCAGTCATTCTGGGGGAAGGTAAGTATATTCCGGTGGATAATATTCCGATTGTATCCATTTTTTGTATAAATTAATAAATGAGCAAATTGCTGCCAACGGCCAAACCTGCACCCGAGGCTATAAGCATAAGTTTGTCGCCTCGTTTCACATTTCCGGTTTCAATGGCTCTGTGCAATGCCATAGGTATGCAGCCAGATCCGGTGTATCCGTAATCCTGCATCACACAGGTTGTTTTATTCATAGGCTGACCAAGTTCTGTCATTACTTTTTCTATCACCGATTTATTTATTTGGGTGAAAAGGAAATGATCTACATCCCCAGTGGCTAATCCGGCTTTTTCTGATAATCTCAGAGCTACCATAGGCCAAAGGCGCACATTGCGGTCGCCGGGGAGTGGCTTCAGGCTTTGCAGTCCATATTCGTTGCTGAGCAGCTTTTCGTGGGTGATTGCATTGCGTGAGCCACCGCTGTATATGCCTATAAAATCGTGCTGGGTACCGTCGGTGAGCAGTTGCCCTGCCAAGTATGCAGAAGTTTCTGTAAGCGGAGTGCGTTCCAGCACTACTGCACCTGCTCCATCTGCAAAAATGGAAAGGCCAAAGGAATCATCAGGGCGAATAAAAGCCGGCATATTGTATACACCTATGACTACAGCATATTTTATGCTTTCGTCGGTGGCCATTATGCGTACTGCATTGTCGAGGGCAATGGTGAAACTGGCACACGAAGCTGCAACATCGAAGGTGGAAGCCCATGTTTCGCCTTCCTGCAAGCGCCCCTGTACCAGAATGGAAGTGGCTGGGGTGATGTATTCTGGAGTATCAGTGCCTACAATTACTAATCCCAATTCTTTTGCCTCTATACCTGCATTCTGTATGGCATGTTGTGCGGCTTTGGTTGCAAAATCGGCAGTGGTTTCGTCCAATCCCCTCAGGTGGGCAATGTGCCTGCGAGCGATACCGAGTTTGGCTTCGGTTTTTTCGTGATCAAACTCTATTCCTGCCAGTTGTTTCAGTTCCAAATTGCTGATGGGCTCTCCCGGGGCATATATTCCGGTCGCTTTTATGCGTATGGGTAATGTTTTCATTTTGTGTAAAAAATATTTATAAATATCCCATTTTCTCAGCATTCGCCGTGAGTTCATCTCTGAATTTCGGATGAGCTATGGCTATAAGCGCTCGTGTTCGTTCGCGTACGGTGAGTCCTGTCAAGCGTGCTATGCCATGTTCGGTAACTACATAGTCGGTATTGCTGCGGTGCAGGGTTACTGCAGTACCCAGAGCCAGTACCGGAACTATGGCTGATATGGTATCGTTTTTGGCAGTGGAGCGACAAGCTATGATCGATTTTCCCAATCCATCGGTACCTTCTACTGCGCCTACTGCGGTGTCGGTTTGCCCACCTGTGCCACTGTATTGCTGAGTACCTATGCTTTCACTGGCAACTTGTCCGGTAAAATCAACCGACATGCAGGTGTTAATGGATACCATGCGTGAGTTTTGTTTCATCACACAAGGATCGTTTACATATTTCCCACGCAAAAACTCTACAGCAGGATTGTTGTTGAGCCATTCGTATAGCTTGAGGCTGCCCATGGCAAAAGTGCAAACGAATTTATCTTTGTAATACGATTTGCGTTTGTTGGTAATTACCCCCATTTCGTACAATTCCATCATGGAATCCACAAACATTTCGGTATGTACCCCCAGGTCTTTTTTGCCTCTCAGCGAAAGGGCTGCAGCGTTTGGTATTTCACCTATTCCGAGTTGTATGGTTGAACCATCTTCTACTAGTTTTGCTATATTTTCGCCTATGGCCAGGGCTACTGCATCCGGCTGAGGGGTTGGTAGAGTAGGAGGCTCTTGAGAATATTCCACAAAATACGTCACGTCCGATACATGCACATGGGTGTCGCCCAAGGTACGTGGCAGTTGGTCGTTTACTTCCAGAACCACTATTTCAGCGGCTTCCATGATGTCTTTTTCGTATGTAATACCTAGCGAAAGCGATACATAGCCCTTAGTGTCGGGTGGTGTGCATGTGCCAAAAAAGATATGCGGGCGTTTCACCTTCATGCGGTCGGTGGCAGCACGGTGCAGCATGTTGGGCACGAAAGTGACGGTACCTGTATTTTCTTTTATTGCTTGGCGCGAACCCGGTGCATGAAACCAACTACAGAGTTCAAAATGACCTTTCATTTCTTTTTTCATGTAAAAATCGTAAGGCTTGAGTGTGAGTACCGAAAATACTCCTACGTTTTTTACGCGAGGTGCTGCCAGATGGAATTTTGACATACAGCCTTGTGGTTCCGAAGCACACTGGGCTACTATTACATCGGTATCGCTTTGTATCAATTGTACAGCGTCTTCTATGCTGATGAGTTTGCTTTGGTATATTTCCTGAAATTTGTTCATAATTCAATTTAGTTTGAAGCTTTTTGTAACTGTCTGGCTTCTTTGAAATGCAGCAAAAGTCCTGCAAGCAGAGAGAAGGTGATGGCTA
>JAIFMY010000140.1 GCA_020048155.1 Bacteroidota bacterium | reverse complement strand
AACCATACCCAGCGTATATCTATTATGTTTACAATCAGGAGCAATGCATTGAGTACCGCCAACAAGAATATCCCCGCTTTGTACTCATTGAGCAAAGAAAGCTTGCCAAAAGAGATACGTGAATTTTTGCGTTTGCGTAGTAAGATGTCGGAGGAAGTAGCATCAAACTCAGACAAATTGTGGTATGAGGCTTTTACAAGCAAGAATATGCTCACCAGCAACGATACTAAAAATATCCAAAGTAACTGCCAGTTCAGGTTTTCGCTTATGTAGATGGCCCATTCATTCAGATACTCATAATATTTAGCAGCCAGTTCATCGAAAAGCGGATTCGAGCGGCGATATAAAAGCAGAAACGCATAAATGATGATAAGAGGAATTATAATGATAGCCAGGGTTTTGTATATTTTCCTGAAACCTATGATTTTAATTTTAGAATCATGGAGTTGCCTCCTATACGAAGCCCAAACTCCAAAGATATGTGAGCCGGCAACCAGAAAAATATTTACGATAGATTTTAGCTCAGCATGCAACAGCACACCCACAAAAGCAAATGCTGCTATAAAATGCATGAAATACGTAAATGGGGAATAATTGATGACTGTAAAAATGCCTGAAAGTATAAATATACTCCCGTATATCTGATGGTTACGATTCTTCAGATTTACTTTTTTGTCCCAAATAATATATATCAAGTATGCAACTTCATATATCAGAAGATTCAATCCTAAAGATTTTTCGTAGAATAGGGCAGTAAGGAGTAAAGCGCTCCATATTGCATTCAGTTTTTTCAAATACTCAATCATTTGCCTGCATTCAATTTAGCATAGAAAACGCTATTATTCATTGAAAAGTATAAATGTTTCAATTAGTTTTTAAAGGGTTTTTGGTATAAAAAAATGCCTGATTCACCAATTGCAAAGGTCAGGAATTGAGATTGTTGAGTTTACGCTCAATACTTACTATTCTGGAATGGAGTTCTGTGTATTTGTTTTCGGTTTTTACTTCGGTTTTGAAAAACGCCACTACGGTAAGTAATTCATTGGCCATATCAGCCAGTTCTTTCGACTTTAGTGCCATATTTTCGGCAAGCGATGCAGTGGTTTGGGTTATTTGGTTCATCTCACTCATAAGGTGGTTTATCTGGTTTATGCCCTCGCGCTGTACACTGCTTGAGGTTGCTATCTCATGCACCAACTGAGCCGAAGTTTGAGATCTTTGAAGGGTACTTTCTATTAGTTGCTTAGTTTTTTCGGCATTAGTTATAGATTCGGTAGATAACACATGAATGATCGCGGCTGCTTTTTTGCTTTGTTCCGAAAGGCCACGTACCTCATTGGCTACTACCGCAAAACCTTTGCCCAACTCGCCTGCTCGGGCCGATTCAATGGACGCATTTATAGCGAGAATTTGTGTTTTACCTGTAATTTCATCTATGATATGTATTTTTTCAACTATTGTTTTAAGAGATTCCAGGGTTTGGTGTATCGAATCGCTCAGAAGCACTATATTTTCGTGGGATTCGTTTACTACTGTTTGGTTATACATGGCGTTGTCGGCTATCTGGTTGAGGCTGGCTACCATTTCTTCCATAGATGCTGTGGTCTCTTCTATTGAAGCGGCCTGTTTGCTGCTACTCTCAGATGTTAGCGATGCTATATTCAGAATCTCTGCGCTGGCTACTTTGTATTTGGAACTGCTGTTTTTAATGGTGTTTATGATACCCGTAAGCTTGTCGGACATGGTATTGAGCGAGTCTGCCAATATTCGGGTTTCATCGTTGTTAGTAGTTTGTAAATTATGCACAAGCAAACCTTCCGACATTTGTTTTGCAAAATCTACGCTGTTATTTATGGGTTCTGTTATTTGTTGGCTTATGAAAAATAGGATGAATAAAACAGCAATTAATGCAACAGCACCCAAAGCGATATCAAACATCAGTTTATTATTTACTTCTTTTCGCACATCGTCGAGGTGTACACTTATGAAATAATACCAGGTAACACCTGTTTTTCCAATGCTAATGGGTGTAATCGCATACAAGATTTCCGAATCGAGGGAATCGTTGTAAGTACTTATCAGAATATTAGATTGGCTTTTGAGCATCCGGCTGAGCTTAGCTGAATCTGTTTGAAGGATTCTATGCATGGGCCGACTTATTAAAGCAGTATCTGTATGCATGGCTATGGTAAAGTTTGAAGAAACTATTCCTGAGGTGCCATTTTGGTATTTGTTCATTTTATCGGTCACAGCATGCAGCACCGATAAATCGAGGTCTATGCCCACCACACCGAAAAACATATTGTTGGCAATGAGCGGAAATACGCACGAAGTTTCGTAGTATTCTTTTTGGGTTTTGTCGCCCGGGTAAATGTAAAGATAAGGTTCCACTACCAATGAGCGGAGTGTCTTTTTTGGAAGTTGATAAAAGTCTGGCTCATAGTACGATTCATAATCACTGGCTACATAATCTTGTACTATCTCGTTGCCAGAGCGCAACCATGAATTTCCAAACACATCAATAGATTTTTCTATGGTAAAATCCTCGAAGCCATCTACTTGCTCTTGTGTAAACTCGAACTGGGTCCATACTGCCAGAAAATGATCGCTCGTAGCAAGCACGCGTTTCATCATCAAATCTACCATTTTACGTTCGCCGTTGCCGTTTTCTTTCCACTCGTTGTATGCATTGGCCAGTGTTTGCGCCGATGCCAGTGCCGATTCAAAGTAGCTTTTTACCTGTCCTGCTCCTTCTGAGCTTTTGTTTACGGCCAGTTCTTTGGCTATGTTTAAGGCACTGGTATGCATGGTATTGGCCAGATATGCAAACACTACCAAAAACATAATGGTAATGGGCAAAAATATAAGAAAGATGAGCTTGGTTCGCAGAGAGATGAATATCTTGTGTTTCAGTATACTGAGCATCCTATTCTGTATTAAAAAATTACTGTAACCATTTAGTATTCAATTGTATGAAATTATTGGCTGCATATAAAACCAAACATAAAGGTAATATTTTTGGGAGAGATGCAAAATTTTGGACTTACTATTTATGTGTGGCATTTTAAACCTGCTATCTGGCCAAAATTTGTTATAACTTTTAGATTCTAGTTAAATAAAAATATTTGAATTTTATAATAAAACGTAGATAAGAAATAAATGAAAATAAATCAGATAAAAAATATAAACAGATTGAAAATAATTGAGTAATTGCATATTTACATTTTTATTGTTTAAAGATTAGCGATAATGTGAAATATATTTGGAAGAGTAATTCTAATATATTCATATAATGTAGAAGTTTGTTATACAATAATATAAGTTATTACTTAACTATATTTTATAATGTCCTTTTCGACCTACTGTTTATTTTATATCTTCGAACATTCAAATTTACCTGTGTTAAGCCGAATGGATTAAATTTGAATTGCGGAAGTCGAAAAACAAAATAGAGTAGACAATGAATTAATTACTTTGAGCTATGAAAAGGTTCTTCATTTTTTTTGCATTAGTAATTTTAGTGGGTTTTACTTCCTGCAACAAGGACGAAGATGAGGCCGAGAAGCGCAGTATTCCACTCATTAAAACTATAAAGAGCATTGCTTCAGATGGTTCTGCCTATTATAGCAGAGAATGCCGGTATGATGGTAAAGGTAGATTAGTTGAATTATCTGACGATTGGGGCGATACGGTACTAATTGTATATCCGTCGGAAATCTTGGTAAAAGTAATAGCGAGGAATAGAATTACTGAGTATGTTTTGGATAGGACAGGCAGAGCTACTCAGATAAAGTATATTGAATCTGATGGCTCATTTGAAATACAGAATGTAAAATATCGTGATGGATTTATGGAGTATGAAAATGAAATTCATACAGTTATTGATGGTAATATTGTTAAAACTTTTTACACCGATTCTGAATATGCCGAAGAAACCATATACACCTATTATACCGATAAAATCAATACAAAAGATTTGAAGAATATGGGGATATATTTTTTGGGCAACGACAACAAGAATCCGGTGAAAACTATTACCTACAAAAGTACACGTTCTGTTAATGATAATTCTTATAGTTACCTTCATACCTATGAGTTTGACTCAAAAGGCAGAATAACGAAGGACACTGAAATAGATGATAACCCAGTAAAAATGCAGAGAATGGAGCGCAAAACTATTGACAGATTTTTGAAACGTGTGCAAAACGTAAGCCAATATACTTACACTAACTAATAAGGGAGTTTATCACACTCTTACAATAACGAACCGATCCTTTGTATAATTCTGAAAGTATCTGTTTATCTTTTATTTGCGTGTGTGATATCGAATAAAAAAATCCGTAATCATTATATTGCATCGATAATTTTTATTTTATATATTTGTATATTCAAATTTACCAAACTTAAAACCAAAGCGGCTTTATTTGAAATGCGGAAGTCGAAAAGCATAAAGAGTAGACGAATCGTATAATAATCTGAACTATGAAAAAGTTTTTTATTTTTTTTGTGATGGCAGTTGTGGTGGGTTTTACCTCCTGCAACAAAGACGAGGATGAAGCAGAAAACTCCGGTACTCCGCTTATCAAAACGCATATTGCCACCTATGGTGATGGTGCAGCTGAAAATGAGGCTTTTGAGTATGACAGCAAAGGCAGAGTGGTGAAAATTATTTTATCTGATGGGAATGTACTCATTACTTATGTGAGTGATACACAGATAAAAGTAGTAGAAGGTAGTGATGTCTCTGAGTATACATTAGATGCCAACGGCAGGGCTGTTTCGGTGAAAAGTACTGATGCCAGTGGTGCTGTAGAAACATATGCTTTCATGTTTTCCAGTGGTTTCATGTCATTTGAAGGACAGACCACTACTGTAAGCAATGGCAATATTGTAAAAGAAGTTGCGATAGTTGGCGAGTATACCTACGAAACAATCTATGCATATTATACCGATAAAACCAACACCATAGGTACAAACAATCAGGGCGTTAAATTTATGGGCTTGGACAATAAAAATCCGGTGAAGACCGCAACATCAACCAGTACTTCACCTAACGGAACCTACAGTTCTACTGTGAATTATACATACGAGTTTGATTCAAAAGGCAGAATTACTAAAGTAACCGGTGTTAGTAGTAGTCCAGTTAAAATGCAAAGGAAAGAAATGAGTAAAAAGTTTATGCTACTCAACCGCCTGCAGAATCTTGAAAATCATACTTATACTTATACTAACTAATTGATTTTTACATTGAAAATTCTTTAAACTTTTAGTGACTAGAGGCTGTCTAAAAAGAGTACGGCCTCTTTTTTTTATAATATTATGCCATAAAAAAAAATCAAAAGAGGATGAAAAAATCACCCTCTTTT
>JAIFMY010000041.1 GCA_020048155.1 Bacteroidota bacterium | reverse complement strand
TTATTCTTAGTGCCAATACTTTCAATGAAGCTTACAAGCGTTTCATTTATCTCGCTCAGTACAGCGAGTATCGCCGGAATCATGCTAGCAATATAATCAAAACTACCCAGCATATCAATGATTTGCTCAAAGATATTGAGTTTCGTAAAACGCGGCAAGCAGAGATACTCGATATCGAAATCACTGAGCTGAATGAGCTGGTTAATTCCAAAAATGCTAAAAAGTCCTTCTTAGGTAAGATTGAAAAGAATACCAAAAAAATACGAGAATCGATAGCCAGACTGGAGAAAGAGAATAAGAATTTGACCTCCGAATTGAAACATATTGAAACTGAGATTTTGAAGGAGCAGAACACAAATAAAACCGAAACCAAAACTATTTCAAAGCAATCTGCCTCTTATTCCGAACTTTTTCTTAAAAGCAAGGGCAAACTCAATTGGCCTGTTGAGAAAGGTGTAATCGTGGTATATTTTGGCAAAAATACCCATCCCGATTTAAAAAATATATTTACAATAAATGATGGTGTAGACATTAAAATAACTCAAGGAAAACGTGTAAGAACTATTGCTGGTGGGGTTGTTAAGAAAGTCTTAGCGATACCCGGATTAAATAGCACAGTTATTATACAACACGGGGAGTATTTTACGTTATATTCTAATATTGTAGATGTATCTGTTAAACCTGGCGCTGTAGTGACAGAAAGTATGGTTATTGGCAACATTTATACAAATTCTGATGATGAAAATTCTGGAATATTAAAGTTTCAGGTATGGAAAAACACAGAAAAGCTTAATCCCATATTGTGGTTAAAGAAAAATCCTTGATAATGACTGAATTTTTGCATATTGCTAAAAAACTTGATAAGTATATCAGTCTGAAAAACCGTTATGCTATAGTTGGTGGCTTGGTACTGAGTATTTTTATTGCCTCTACCTTTTTTTTAAGTAGTATATTGCTCGATTTTGTTATTGATGCTAACCCTGCCATACGAAAAGCATTCTTTTACCTCTTGCTTTCATTATCTGCTTTCTCAGCTATTTATTTTGTTTTTATTCCTCTTTATAAAGCGTACCGGTTTTCTGCCGATTTCAGACGTTTAAAAGCTGCTAAAACGCTTAAAAGTGAGCTTCCCGATGTGCAAGATTATTTACTCAATTTGCTTGAGTTAGAATACGAAATACGGACAGAACAATCTCCTTCCGCACTTCGTATTGAAAGTATAAAACAAAAATCCGGGTGGATTAGTAAATTGGATTTTAGTAAAGCAATACAGCGTAAACCTTTTGTACGTATTTTGTATATGTTCGGTAGTGTAGTGCTTTTATATGTTTTCATATATTTTCTATCGCCTGTTTCTTTTGTTCAAAGTGCTGAACGTATTATTTATTACGATAAAAAATTTCCCAAACATTTTCCTTTCGACATAGAGTTGGTTAATGATACTTTACTCTGTGATCAGTTTGACAATTTTACACTTCAAGTTAAAGTCAAAGGGGAAGCTGAGTTACCTAATTTTTGGATCCGTTTCCCTGAAGTCGTTTCTAAAGTGACAGAATTAAAAAATGATACATTTTATTATCAATTAAAAGCGTTAAAGTCTGATCTTTCTTTTATATTCGAATACGGTGAATATCAATCTGAAGTTTATACCATCAGGGTTATCCCTAAAACGCTTATTACTTCCATTCAATATCAGATTGTTCCACCTGCCTATACTTTGCTCCACGATACTGTTGTAAGTGACTTAGCTATGTTTCCTATAGCTGTAAATTCCCAAATTTTGCTTCATGGAAGTATCATCAATTCCGATTCATTGTTTGTGAATATTGGTAAAAAGAAGTTGAATATGGAATTGGAAAATGGAAAGTTTAAGGGTAGGTTCTATGCAAATGTATCTGATAATATGACATTCATGTCATTGAATGACACGTTCGGCCTAAAGACTGTACAATCAGTTCCTTTGAGTATAATTCCTGATAGAAGCCCTGATTTGGCCGTTGAGAGCTATTCAGATAGTATTATTTACACCAATCGATATTTAAGCGGATTCTTGTCTGATGACTATGGTATTTCTTCTCTGTGGTTGTATGTTAGTGAATCTGAGGATAAAACCAAAATTGTAAATAAAATTCCGCTTCCGTTTTCTAAGTTAGGCAAACCTCAAGAAATTTTTTACTTGCTCGATTTTAATTCTATCGATGCTACTACTGATTTGGTATTCTGGGTCAGGGCGTATGACAATGACGCCCCTGCTGGTTTTAAATTTTCTGATAGTAAATCCTTTTATTACAAACAGTTGAGTTTACAGGAAGAACAAGAAATTACTGATAATATTAGCAAGGAACTGGAAAACAAATCTGATGATGCTGATAAGATTCTTGATAATTTCAGAAAGTTGGTTGTTGAGCAAAAAAAGGAGATTTTATCGGGAAACAATAATTGGAATAAGACCAAAATAAACAACAATTTGCTTGAAAATAAGGATCAGTTGCAAAATGTTATTGAAGAATTAAATAATACTCTCAATCAGTTAAGTCAGTTGAATAATTCTGAGCGTAACCTTGAGTCGCTTCAAGAAAAGGAAAAAGCAATTCAAGATATGCTTAACTCAATTATGAATGAAGAATTGAAAAAGCTTTTAGATGAAATAAGTAAGCTTGATTCAGAAGCAGATTCCAAAAAACTCAATGAATTGAATCAGAAGCTTGATAATAATTTCAAGGATTTGGAAGAACGTTTGAATAGTACTCTTGAAAGTCTTAAACGTTACGAAGTTGAGCAAAGACTAGATAATTTAGCTAATAATATAGAAGAGCTCAGTGAGGAACATAAAGATGCTGCTGAGCTTACCAAAAAGTCAGATGAGGAACAACTCAAGAAGGAATTAGAGGAACAAAGCAAGACCTTTGATATGCTTAAGGAAGAGCTTGAAAACATAAAGGAAAAGAATAGCGAACTTAAAAATCCTTATACCATTGACGATCAGAAATCTGCCACCGACAAGATTGAACAAACTTTTGATGAATTGCAAAATGATATGAACAATGGCAAAGCCGGAAGCAAATCTACACAAAACAAGATGCAGAAGAATGCTGAACAAATGGAACAACTTGCTATGCAGCTTCAAAACAATCTGAATCAGATGAGTGAAGATGAATTGTCGAAGTCGATAGAGGAAATGAGGCAAATGCTAGACAATATACTTAAACTTTCTTTTGATCAAGAGAATGTAATAAATAGAACAAAGCGTCTTTCCACAGCAGATCCTGGTTTTGCTGATGTGAGTGCCTTGGAATATTCAATCATACAAAATTATAACCATGTTGAAGATTCTTTGCGTAGTTTGGTTAGTATTTATCCACAACTTGGTACAGTAGTTAATACCGAACTAACTAAGATTCGGGAAAATTCTGGAAGGGTACTTACTGCTTTAGATAATCGCCAGGCAAATCCTGCAAGTGTATACCAGCAATTTGTGTTGACATCGTTTAATAATCTTGCACTTATGCTTGCTGAATCTATCGAGAAATCTAAAAAGGATATGAACAATATGAAGGGCTCCGGTAGCGGTAAATCAAAATCTAAAAAGAATGGTGAGGGTTTTGAAAAAATGGGCAAACAAGGGGAAGATTTCAAAAAGCAACTTGAACAGCTTCTTCAGGATATGAAGAATGGCGTTCCAATGAATAAACTAGGTGATCAACTTGGCAAAATGTTGATGATGCAGGAAATGATGCAAATGCAGGTTAATGAATTGATGTTAAATAATTCTATCTCACCGGATAATCAGTCATTACTTAAAGAAATTAATAATTTAATGGAACAAAATAAAAGTGATATTGTTAACCGGAAAATTTCACAAGAAAGTATAAATCGGCAACAGCAAATACTTACCAGACTGCTAAAGGCTGAAAATGCTGAAAAAGAACGCGATAATGAAGAGAAGCGTGAAAGTAAAACATCTAATTTAATTCAGAAGGATATAAATAATTTTATCAAAAAAAGTGATAAATTTAAGTCCGCTTATAAAGTTACAATTGGGAGAGAAAACATACTTTTGAGAAATTATTATCAAAAGAAAATTTCTGAATATAATACCAATCTGCAGGAATTGGATAAATAGAAACATGGAAATAGTCATACATAGCGATACTAAATTTCTGAGTGAAGTAGAGGCATTTATCTCATTTTGTCTTTCTGAGGAAGATATGAATGATGAATTTAAAAATAACATTATCGTTAGTATTATTGAAGCTGTAACCAATGCTATCATTCATGGCAATAAGCTTATTTATAGTCGCAAAGTTAAAGTAAAGGTGAAGTTTATTGCGCACAAGTTTGTAGTTGAGGTACAAGATGAAGGAAACGGTTTCAATTACAAAAATGTTCCCAATCCACTTTGCGATGAGCGATTGCTTGAACCCAATGGGCGTGGTTTATTTATCATGAATAAACTTGCGGAAAGTGTTGTGCATACTGGCAATGGGAATACTGTAAAACTTACATTCAATTTAAAAAAATGATTCAATTTCATATGGCCGACCTTACTTATAAATTAAGTGATAAGGTAGGTATAAAGAAATGGTTGATGGAAGCTATTTCTGAAGAAAATTATAAAACCGGTGATATTAATATTATACTCTGTTCCGATAATTATTTGCTTGATATTAACCGGAAATTTTTGCAACACGATTTTTTTACCGATATCATCACATTCGACTATTCTGAAGGCACAATTTTGCATGGTGAACTTTATATAAGTATTGAGAGGGTAGAAGAGAATGCCCATTTCTTCAACACAACAATAAGTAATGAGTTATTGAGGGTTTTTATTCATGGTGTCTTGCATCTAGTGGGATATAAAGATAAATCAATTGAAGAAGAAAAGATGATGCGTGTAAAAGAGACTTATTATTTGAACAAATACTTTAATTGAATTCAATAAATGTCAGATATACAAAATTATGATGTGATTGTGGTCGGTGCGGGGCATGCTGGTAGTGAGGCTGCCGCTGCTGCTGCGAACCTTGGATCTAAGGTTTTACTTATTACAATGGACATGACCAAAATTGCCCAAATGTCTTGCAACCCTGCGATGGGTGGCATAGCTAAGGGACAAATTGTACGCGAAATTGATGCGCTTGGAGGGTATAGCGGTATAGTTACAGATAGGAGTAGTATACAGTTTAGAATGTTGAACATTTCTAAAGGTCCGGCTATGTGAGAATATATCCAATGTTCATTTTTGGCAAGATACTGTAGTGAGTCTACATTACGAAGATAATAGGGTAGTTGGTGTTCGTACCGGAATGGGGGTCGATTTTTATTGCAAATCTGTTGTTCTTACTGCGGGCACTTTCCTCAACGGATTGATACATATTGGCCGTACCCAGCTCAAAGGTGGGCGTATTGGTGAAAAGGCCAGTTACGGAATTACACAACAACTTATAGATATGGGCTTCAGAAGCAGTAGAATGAAAACTGGTACTCCTGCTCGTATAGATGGCAGATCTATCAATTTTGATATCCTCTCAGAGCAATTTGGCGACAATAAGCCTACCGGATTTAGTTATCAAACTAAACCTGGATATTTACCCAAGCAGCGAAGTTGCTATATGACTCACACTAATTCTGAGGTACA
>JAIFMY010000068.1 GCA_020048155.1 Bacteroidota bacterium | reverse complement strand
GTTTCCACTTTCGGGCATAGATGTGTTGAAGGCTACTTCATTTCCATAAATGGTGTCGCTGCCCTCAATAGCATATGGGCGAGCAATATAGGAAGTACCAACTGCTAAACCTGATAAATCGACAGAAAATAGATTGGAGCTTAGATTTGTAGACTCCATTTTTGAACTGTTGGTCAAATTTGTACAACTTAAGGTATTGTATACAACGCCATATTCGGTTGCTGTACTTGACTGAGTTATACCATGCAATGTGGCTGCGGTTTCGCTTATGGCAGAAGTACCGGTAAGTGCAGGCATGTGGCCTATAAAATCGGCAATTCCGACGGCCCAAGTAGGATTACCACTCAGATTTCCATTGAAATGTCCGGTTAAATCGGGTAGTAATGTTCCGCTTGAATGTTCAAAATCATAATATGCCACCAAATTCTGCGTGAGAATATGTGGCTTATTGTTTTTAAGTTCAGCTATTTCGCATTCAGAGAGTGCTTTGTCCCACAAACTCAATTCGTCTATGGTTCCCTGATATGGTTCTGAATTATTATTTAATATACCAATATATGTATTGATAGAAGTTACACTGGTAATGCTTCCTGTTTGATTAAAAGTTCCATCTAGAACCCCGTTTACATATATCTTCATGGTGCTATTGTCATACGTACCCACTATATGGTAAGGTATCCCATCGTTTAGCACTGTATTGCCTGATACGGACTGAAACGCACCGTTTATATGTAGCGTAAGCATTACCTTTTTATCAATAACGCGAAAAATGAATTCACCAACACCACCGCCGCCTTGGTATTTTGCGATAATGGTGCCATATCCACTCGGTTTGATGTTTGTGATCCAGGCTGAAATTGAAAGTTGATTTTTGCCTCCAAAACTGAGGTTTCCAACTCCTACATAGCTTACATCGCCCGGAAAATAGAGCGAATTTCCCGACGAAGCGGGTTGCGCCCAGGTGCTGCTACTCCCTACTATCAAATACAGTAAGAGTAGATTTGTAAATAATAGCCAGACTTTTTTCATAGGATAAATTTTTAATTTATAAAATGATTGTGTTAGTGTTTCTGAAAATGAAAGGTATTAAAGCTTGATTAAGACTTTAAACCTGATTTTAATGTGCGTATTTATGCTCTAAGTTGATTTTGGGTTAATAAATAGATTATGTTCAATCGAAATATTTGCGCTTCAAATTTACAACTTGCGTTTTTATACGGCACTAAATGTGAGTGAGACAAAGAGTAGACAATTGAATTTTTTTTTTTGATGGAGTTTGTGTTATATGCTATTAAATCAATAATATACTACTTTTAAGAAGCCTTTTAAAATTTACGTACCTCAAATTTCGTTGAAATATTTTGTTTAATCCATCGCTGAAGTGGATGCCTGGATTTCGAATAATATAGTATTCTGGTAATTTGTTTAAGCTTAAAAAATATACTTCGTTGATTTTATTCTAGTTCAAATTTTTAATGGATATGAAGTTCTTACATGTAAATATAAAACATCTGATAAGCCGGCTTTTTGCTTAGAATTCTGAACTGTTGAAATGCCATCGAGTAAGGTTTTTGACCAGAAATTTAAAACTTTTAACACACTCCCTCATTCAGGCTGGCTTCAAGTAAAGTTGCTGCATTTCGCCTCTTTCCGGAATGCAGTTTCAAAATAAAACACATATTAAATAGTAGCTGATAAATACTTTTTACACTTAAGCAAAAGACCGGAACACATATAGCATTCCGGTCTTTCGGTTTATATCCGTAGTTTTTCTATCAAGCCTATCAAATCCGGAATTAATTCCTTTTTTACTGGGTCTAATTTACTTGCATCAAGCTTCAATTCTGCGATTACTTCGTCTACCAGCTTTTTATCTACAGGACCTTGCATATTTTCAATCACAGTAAATGCATCGTAGGCTGCTTCAAAGGGCTCTTTTATAAAAATACTTTTGAAGAAAGGCAAATAATCAGCATAGTTGAAGTTGTTGTACCAACAAGATCTGACCAACCTGTTTCGTACTTCCGCAGATTTGCAAGCTTGCAGCGCATCCATGAGAGCCGGTATGGCACTGCTGAGTTTCAGTTCGTCGAATAGCGTGTATATGGCGTCCTTCATTTCTTTTTCGGGAATGACAGAAAGAAATGACACCAAATCGGGGATTATTTCAGTGATATCATCATTTCTAATATCATCGAGGGCAGCCACCCATGCTTGTCTGTCGGTAGACTGGAGCGCAGCTTTATAAGCATTGAGTCTGTCGGTACGTTCAATTTTTTCGTCAATAGTCATAATAGAATACAAAATGATTTAAGTATAAATGGTATGCAGAATTATTTTTTGAGTTTTGAAGCTAGAAATTTTGCAGTATAAGATTTTTTTGAGCTTATCATCTTCTCGGGTGTGCCTTCAAATACTATTTCTCCTCCCTTGTTTCCGCCTTCGGGCCCCAGGTCTATTACCCAGTCGGCACACTTGATGATGTCCAGGTTGTGCTCTATGGTAAGGATGGTATGCCCGTGTGTAATGAGGGTCTGAAATGAAACCAGAAGTTTATGTATGTCTTCAAAATGTAGTCCGGTAGTAGGCTCGTCGAAAAGGAATAGGGTAGGCAGCGAAGGATTGTCGATACCCAGAAACGAAGCTAGTTTTATACGCTGGCTTTCGCCCCCGCTAAGCGTGCTCGATGGTTGCCCCAGTTTTACGTATCCGAGGCCCACATCTTGTAGTGGTTTTAGTTTCGAAACTATTTTTCGATTTGTATTTCCGGTTTGAGTACCAAAAAAATCTATCGCTTCGTCTACAGTAAGTTCCAATATTTCATATATGTTTTTTCCTTGGTATGTTACATCAAGTATTTCATCCTTAAATCTTTTTCCTTTGCAACTTTCGCATACCAGGTTTACATCGGCCATGAATTGCATATCTATTTTTATAAATCCATCGCCCTGGCATTCCTCGCAACGGCCACCTTCTACGTTGAATGAGAAGTGCGAAGGTTTCAGGTTGTTCATCACCGAAACATGTTGCTCGCTGTATAATTTCCTTATTTCATCGAATGCTTTTACGTAGGTAACTGGGTTCGAACGCGATGATTTTCCTATCGGATTTTGGTCTACAAATTCAATTCTTCCAATTTGTTTCAAATCTCCCGTTATACTATGATGCTTGCCCGGTAAGAGGCTGGTGAGCCCGAGTGCATTGCCTAGAGCTGGGTAAAGTATATTTTTGATGAGTGAAGATTTTCCGCTGCCACTCACACCTGTAACTACCGTAAGCACGTTGAGAGGAATTTTTACCTCTACATTTTTCAGGTTGTTTTCGCGGGCACCGGTTATTTGAATGAAGTGGTTCCAAACCCTGCGTTTATCAGGCACTTCAATTTCTCGTTTTCCTGTGAGGTAGGCCAGTGTAAGGCTGCGAGAGTCAGCAGGAAGTGGGTCATTCAGGCTACCCTGAAAAACTACTTCGCCACCGTTGCGCCCTGCCAGAGGTCCAATGTCTATTATTTCGTCGGCTGCCCGCATGATTTCCTCATCATGCTCTACTACTATTACTGTATTGCCGAGCGATTTAAGGTGGTTTAGCACTTTTATGAGCAAATGTGTGTCGCGTGGGTGCAAACCTATACTTGGCTCATCCAAAATATACAACGAGCCTACCAAGCTACTGCCCAATGACGTAGCCAGATTTATACGTTGGCTTTCGCCACCTGAGAGCGTACTCGAAAGACGGTTGAGGGTAAGATATTCCAACCCCACATTGAAGAGAAACTCCAATCGGTTGTTTATTTCTATAAGCAAACGTTTGGCCACACCTACATCATGCTTATCTAAAGTCAGATTTTTAAAAAACTCCCGAAGCTCACCTATTGGCATCATTACCAATTCGTGAATAGATTTTTTATTCACTTTTATATATCCGGCTTCCTTTCTAAGGCGTGCTCCTTTGCAGGTGGGGCAGTTGGTTTTTCCTCGATATCGTGAGAGTAAAACCCTGTTTTGTATTTTGTAAATATCGGCTTCCAGTGTTTTGAAAAAATCTGTGATGCCGGTTATTTCTTTATTGCCATTCCAAAGTAAGTCGAGTTGTTCGGTGCTCAGGTCTTTGTATGGCTTATGTACCGGGAATTTGAATTTTGCTGCTTTTTCAATAAAATCTTGTTTGTACCAACTCAGTTTTTCGCCTTTCCAGCAAACCACTGCATCTTGGTAAAGGCTCAGAGCATTGTTTGGAACTACCAGATCTTCGTCAATTCCCATTACTTTCCCAAATCCTTCGCAGGTTGGGCAGGCCCCCAGTGGATTGTTGAAACTAAACAGGTGCACATTGGGCTCTTCGAAGGTGATGCCATCGGCCTCGAATTTGTTCGAGAAAGAATGATATTCACCTGAATCAATGTTTTTTACAATGCAATTCCCTTTTCCCTCGTAGAATGCAGTTTGTACAGAATCAGCCAACCGTGCGATGGTTTCATCATCATGTTTAACGGCAACTCTGTCAATCAATATGCGGAGTTTCTTTTCGCAGTTGGTTATTTTTTTTCCTTTCAAATCCTCTATTTGCCATATCTCGCCGTTGTATTCAGCACGCGTAAAACCCTGTTGCTGCAATATATTGAGTTGCTCCTCCGGTGTTCTGTCGGTATTTTTGGTACACGGGGCTAGAATCATAAATTTTGCATCCGGGTTGTGAGTCATCACAAAATCAACTACATGCGATACATTGTTACGTTTTACTAGTTTACCACTCACCGGCGAAAAAGTTTTTCCAATTCTAGCAAACAAAATCTTCAGATAATCGTATACTTCGGTGGAAGTGCCAACCGTAGAACGTGGGTTGCGGGTATTCACTTTTTGCTCAATGGCAATGGCCGGGGGTATTCCTTTTATGAAATCCACTTCGGGTTTGTTCATACGTCCCAAAAACTGGCGGGCATATGACGAAAGGCTTTCTACATACCTGCGTTGGCCTTCGGCATACAAGGTATCAAAAGCCAGCGAAGATTTTCCGGAACCAGATAAGCCTGTAACGACAAGAAACTTATCTCGAGGAATTTCTAAATCTATGTTTTTTAGATTATGTATTTTGGCACCTTTTATAAGTATAAATTTTGTATACAATTGAGTGGTAGATGGCATAATTTTTGTATTAATAAAGCAAGATTTTGCAGTTAAATTTTATTAAAACAAGCAATAATACTTTGTATAACCAATGGGTTGATGTTATTTAGCCTACGAAATTAGTAATATTATTTATAACTTTAAAACTTGAATGCCTATCGTACACCGTTTACACTTTTATAAACCAAATCAGACTTAATTATGCTTGATAAAGAAAATTTTGCAGAAAATGCATCGAAGGACTTCGAATTAGTCAATCAGTTT
>JAIFMY010000123.1 GCA_020048155.1 Bacteroidota bacterium | reverse complement strand
CATTGGCACGGGTTACCATGGTAATGCTGCCGAGGTGGTCGGTCATCAGGTAAAAGAGACTATCTGATGAGGCGTATTTTACGTACATAGCCGTGAGGCCTGCGGGGGTGTATATATAATATGTGCGGCGGAATTTGCCCGGGTAGTTGCCGGGGGTGGTATCTATCTCGCATGCACCGCTGTAGTAGCGCACGTATTGCAGGGTGTTGTTTTCGCGGTATTCCATTTTGTTGCGCTGCTCGGAGGCATCGTACGCAAAATCGTACTTGTATATTCCCTCTGTTATCTGTTTTATCTTTCGGAAACTGTAATATGATATGTTTTGCGCTATATCGGGTACTGAGCTTTGTGCACCGCTTAGTGCACTTAGCTGGTGTATTTGTGGCTTGTTACCATAGGTGTATGTAAGGGCAGCATCGGGCTTGCTTATGATGTTAGTTTTACGGTAGATAGTCGGTCGAGCTGGTCGTAAGTAAAGGTTTCGGTACGGTTTTTAATCAAATCTTTGCGCGAGAGCAGGTTGCCATTGGCGTGGTTGAAGCTGTAGGTATATGTGTATGTATAACTCATTCGGATCTTTTGGTATGGTTAAGATACAAATTTTGTTTTTCTTCTTTTACTTTTTTCATGATAAAAAAGTAACAAAAAATCTAGCCCAATAAAAATGCTTTTCGTGTTTTCAAACTGGCAGCATCATCTCTAGCTACGCTTTATTGGGCTCCCTTTAGCGGGGTGTTGGGCGATTATGCCTGACGGCGGATGATTACTCGCACCCACCATCACCTGCAATCGTACGCAGGAAATTGAAGTGTGAAAATGCACACTAAAATAATGCCTACATATTATCAGTTTTTTGTATATTTCCACTCTGTAATATCGATTAAGGTAAAGAAACGGAAAACCCTGTAAACATGCGTTGTAAAGCTGATAAAAATCTATGCATCTCCCCACACATATAAGTAACCCCTCAGCATGAAACTAGAGACCATAAAATTAGATAAAGCGCTAAACCAGGCATATTTCAAGCAAAGTTTGAAACGTGCCGATATTGAATTGTTTAAAACCAACTTCAAACGCCTGTTCGAGCGCATCAACGAAACTGAAACCGAAGAACACAACAAAAATATTGTCTCCGATTTCCTGAAAAATACATTCTACAAAGACAGATATGAAATAAATACTGCCGGACGCAAAGACCTGGCCATACACAAAGGCAATACCAGCCAATCGCCTGTTTCGGTAATCATTGAAGCCAAAAGCCCGACCAACAAAGCCGAAATGATAAGTTTGGATAAACCCAATGCCAAAGCACTCCATGAAACCATACATTACTACCTGCACGAGCGGGTAGTAAATCAGAACATAGAAATTAAGCACCTGATTATAACCAATATTTACGAATGGTTTATATTTGATGCCGTAGAATTTGAAAAGCACTTTTATGCCAATAAAACATTCCTGCAACAATACAAGGAATGGGTGAACAAAGGATTGGCCGGTACCAAAACCGATTGGTTTTACAACGAAATGGCTAAACCCTATGTTGAGCAAAGTATAGAAGCCATGCCATGTGTGCATATAAACCTTGCAGACTATGCCGAAATAGTAAAAAACGCTGACCAAACCGACGACAGCAAACTCATCAACCTCTACAAAATACTTTCGCCCGAACATCTGCTGAAACTGCCATTTGCCAACGACTACAACAAAATAGACACCGCATTCTACAACGAGCTGTTGCATATACTCGGTTTGGAAGAAACCAAAGTAGGAGGTAAAAAACTGATTACTCGGGTGGATGAGAAAAACCGACATGTAGGTTCTTTGCTCGAAAACACCATTAACTTCATCCTAGACCGTGAGCGGCTAAAACATCTCGATAAACCTGAGATTTACGGAGAAACAAGCACCGAGCAAGTTTTTAGTATTGCACTCGAATTGATTATTACTTGGCTCAACCGCATTTTGTTTCTCAAACTACTTGAAGCACAGTTGGTGAAATACCACACAGGAAACAAGGATTATCTGTTTTTGAACTACCACAAAATAAACGATTTTGACCAATTGGGCGAATTGTTTTTTGAAGTGCTTGCCAAACGAACCGAAAACAGGAGTACTAGTGTGAACCAAAAGTTTGGCCATCTGCCTTATCTCAATAGTTCGTTGTTCGACATAAGTAATCTGGAAGATAAAATTGTTTTCATAGACAACCTGAAAGACCGACTGACCATTGAAGTTTCTAAACATACTGTGCTAAAGGACAATCTGGGCAACAGGCGAACCGGGGAAATGAACACGCTGGAATATCTGTTTGCATTTTTGGATGCCTATAGTTTTGCAAGCGACAGCAAAGCCGAAATACAGGATACCGAGCGCACCATCATCAATGCGGCTGTGCTGGGGCTGATATTCGAAAAAATAAACGGTTACAAAGACGGCTCGTTTTATACCCCCAGTTTCATAACCATGTACATGAGCCGCGAAACCCTGCGACGTGCCGTAGCTCAAAAGTTCAGGGAACTTGAAAACAAGCAGATTGAAACCTTCGATGATGTAAAAAACTATGTAGCTCGCTATTTCAAAAAGGAGGACATCCTGCGTTTCAATGCGCATGTAAACTCGCTCAAGATAGTAGACCCTGCCGTAGGTTCGGGGCACTTTCTGGTATCGGCACTCAACGAGCTGATAGCCATAAAAAGCGAACTGAACATACTCAGCGATACCGAAGGCAAACAGCTAGAGTACGAAGTATTGGTAAACAACGACGAACTTACCATCATACACAAACACACCAACGAGCTTTTTGAATACGTACTGGGAGCCGACAACCAACCTCCCAAGCAATTGCAAACTGCGCAAGTAGCATTGTTTCACGAAAAACAAACCCTCATAGAGAATTGTTTGTTTGGGGTAGACATAAACCCAAAATCGGTACTCATATGCCGCCTGCGCCTCTGGATAGAATTGCTGAAGAATGCATATTATATAACACCGGAAACAAAATCCCTTCAAGGGTTTGGAACCCTTGAAGGGATGAAGACAGGGTTAGAACTACAAACCCTCCCCAACATCGACATCAACATTAAAACCGGAAACTCGCTGATTAGCCGCTTCCCTTTAGATTCCAACTTAAAGCAGTTTGCAAAATCGACAAAATGGACCATCTTTTCATACCAGAACGCTGTACAAGCCTATAAGAAGACTACTGATAGGTCAACAAAAAGCGAACTGGAGAAACTGATTCGTGACATCAAATCAAACTATACACAAACCATTCAGCAAAGCAATCCCACCCTGCAAAAGTTTTATAAGTTGAAGCAGGAGTGCGACTATAAGTTCCCCGAAAACGGATTGTTTGCCCATGAGCCTGAAACGGAATACGGCGATAACGCCAAAAAGAGAGCAGCCGAAAAACAACGCCTGGCCGACGAAATCATTCAGATAAAAGAACTGTTGGAGAGTGAGAAAACATTTTTCGAGAAGAACAATGCTTTTGAGTGGCGCTTCGAGTTCCCCGAAGTACTCGACGAAAACGGCGATTTCGTAGGTTTTGATATGGTGATAGGGAATCCGCCGTATGTAGATATTAAAGAATTAGATAACAATTTAGTTAAATTTCTCTTCTCTAATTATAAAACATCATCAAATCGAATCAACCTATATTCAACTTTTGTAGAAAAGGCATTTTCACTTTTAAGTATTAACGGCTATTTATCATTCATCATACCGAATTCAATATTAATGGGTTCAACATACCAGAAACTTCGAAATCTTATTAGGAATGAAATCTTCGGTATTATAAAACTTCCGGAAAAGGTTTTTGAAGATGCAACAGTTGAAACTGTGATTATAGAATTAAAAAAGAATTTGACAACTTTATACTGCAATACCTTAGCTTATAAAAAAGATGATTTAGTAACTGTATTGGATGAAAAGCTTAAATATAAGGTTTCTAAAAACTCCTGGAATATTTACGACGAACATAAATTCAATATTTATATCACTGAAAATATTTTAAAACCATTAGTTAAAATACATGGGAAAGGTAGACGTTTAGAAGAAGTTGCAGATTTTTCACTTGGGATTACACCATATGATAAATATAAAGGACATTCACAAGAACTTATTGAAAAAAAAGAATTTCATTCAGATTTTAAATTATCAGAAGAATATAAACCATTAATTAAGGGAGAGAATATTGTACCTTATTATGTTGATGAGAGAGTGTTTGGTTATATAAAATATGGTTCATGGCTTGGTGCACCAAGGGATGAACGGTATTTTACTGAACCTCGTATTATTGTTCGTCAAATCGTATCAGGAAATCCACCGAAAATTTATGCGGGATATACAGATAAATCTTTATATTTCACACAAATTGGCTTTGCAATTGTACCTAATTCAAACATTACAGTTTTTGAGTTACTAGCTTTATTGAATAGTAAACTGATTAATTTTTATCATAAGTATTTATTTTTAGACATTGAAAAAGTATTATTTCAAAAGATATTAATTGAAAACTGTAAACTTTTTCCATGTAAAAGTTTTCATGATGATATTGAAGTTAAACAAAAAGTCGAGCAAATCCTCAACCTGAAAAAAGCCGACCCGAAGGCCGACACCAGCGCTTTAGAAGCGGAAATAGACCAAATGGTGTATGCGCTATACGAGCTCACGCCCGAAGAGATAGCCATAGTAGAGGGTTCGGTGAAGTGAGGTGGAAACAAGTAAAGGGGTGACTCCAAGTCACCCCTTTACTCTTCATGGGAATAAAAAAAAACCGACCCTTTGCAAGTGTCGGTTCGTATGTGGGACTAATGTTCGGCTTAGGTTGTGCCTAAGCCGTGGTATATTTTGTGAGGCTCAGCCTCATGTGATACCGGAATCCGAGGCGGAGCCTCGGATTAACGGGGTTCGGATTGTGGTTGCGGTATTAGTAGCGCTCGCGCAGGTAGCCCCACTCACGTGCTACATGAGGCCAGGTGTCGGGGTAATTGGCTTGTATCATCAGAAACAAAGAACGCAGCACCCGCGTAACCTGCTCTTTCAGTACATTCTTGTCGCCCGAGTAAAGGCTGCTTGAGCCGGTAAGCGCACGGTTTTTGGTAGACAGATTCAAGTATTCGTTGTATATGTCTAGCCAGAAAGTACGTCCGTATTTGTGGTCGGCGTAGCCATACGTATCGAGCCCCTTTAGTAGTACTTCCAGTGCACGTACAGTTTCGTCGTAGCCTGTAGGCAATGTATAAGTGCTGCCCACTTTTGTAATACCGAAACTCGGATAGTGAGATGGAGCCGACTTACGGTTATAGTCAATGCTGAGTAAGTCTTTTATTTTACCAATATTCTGGTCTATCATCGCGCGCAATTGCTTGAGCCTATCTACAGTGGGGGTACGCTCGGCTTTGGCGCTGCGCCCCGAAGCCAGTTTTACTTCGAATACATCTACCAGCATGGCAAATTCTGTCGGATTGGTATACTCCAATTTAACTCCCCATTCCTGCCATTTGGGTATCACATATTTGGCACCAGTAAGTACACCAAAATCGGTACGTGGTATATACGATAAGGATCGAGATGCATCCTCTTCGTTGTCGCTGCTTCCGGTAACATTGTTTAGTGCATTGGTAAGTGTGTTTACCAAATCATTCAGCATAGAACTGCTTGGTTCTGTGGCAGGAGTTTGTTCCTGGTTTGTTGTTGGATCATTCGTCATATTACATAGTTTAAGATTAAAAAATAATGAAAATTATATTATTGAAGTAGGCATTTAATTAATAAATATTTTATAGGGGTACGGTTTAGTTCGTACCATACGCATTAAAAGATTTTCAAAGATTTC
>JAIFMY010000219.1 GCA_020048155.1 Bacteroidota bacterium | reverse complement strand
TAGTCAATCAGCCTGCCGAATTTGTAGTGAAGTTGGAAATTCCCCAAAATAAAACAATTTGAATATGAAGATACGCACATTTCTGGCCGACGATGAAGACAATGCTCGTAATCTGGTGCGCACTTTCTTGCAAACTTACCCTCAGATAGAAATTGTGGGTGAGGCCTCCGATGGGCTTTCTTGTGTAAAAATGGTGAATGAACTGAAACCCGATTTGCTTTTTCTGGATATTCAAATGCCCCGACTTACAGGTTTTGAGGTGTTGGAATTGCTTGTACACAAACCTATGGTGGTATTTGCTACTGCGTACGACCAATTTGCGGTAAAAGCTTTTGAGGCAAGTGCACTCGATTATCTGCTTAAGCCTTTTGGCCGAGAGCGGTTCGCTGCTTCTATGCAAAAAGTGATGAACCAATTGAACGACAACGAGAAACCAATAGCTCAAACCAGTGTAGTCGAAAAAATAGCCCAAAATCTGGAAGAACCTCTGCACCGCATTGTTCTCAAAAAGGGGGCAGATATAGTGGTACTCGCTATTGACGATGTGTTGTATCTGGAAGCTGATGGCGACTATGTGCATATACATACCGCCGAAGGCCGTTTTCTGAAAGAAGCTACGCTCAATTCGTTCGAAAAGAGGCTCAATGCCAGTCAGTTTGTGCGAATACACCGCAGCCGAATTGCGAATATAAATTATATAAAAAAAGTGGAACAAATGGAAAAAGATAGCTTCATAGTAGTGTTGAAAGGAAATGTGCAAATACGTGCCAGCCAAAGCGGCTACAGGCTTCTGCGTTCTATTTTGAATTTTTAGGAAATGCAATTAAGTATCATCATACCTGCCTACAACGAAGGTGCAACAGTTGGAAGCGTAATAGACGAACTATATCGGGTTAAATTTCCCGATTTTGTTCGGGATTTTGAAGTGATAGTGGTAAACGATGCTTCTACTGACAACACTCAAAGTGAGGTGCAAAAAAAGCTTTCACTTTACCCCGGATTATCCACTGTGAAAAATGAAATAAATTTGGGTAAAGGGGCTAGTGTGCGTCGTGGGCTTGCAGCTGCCAAAGGCGATGTTTTACTTATACAGGATGCCGATCTTGAACTCTGGCCTTCGGATATTCCATCGCTGCTCAATGCCATGCATGAGTTGAAAATAGAATTTGTAAACGGCAGCAGGTACATGCCCGGCATAGTGCGCCCTTTGTCGTCGTTTCGCCGGTATATGGCAAACAGGCTTTTTACATTGCTCACTGCCATAGTAGTAGATGTGCGCATCACCGATATGGCCTGCGGGTACAAGCTTATTCACCGAAATTTGTACAACAAAATAACGCTTACCGAAAATCGTTTCGCATTTGAAGCTGAGTTACTTATAAAGGCTCTGAAAATAAAAAAGAACAACATAGCCGAAGTTCCTGTTCATTATTTCCCGCGAAATGTAAACGAAGGAAAGAAAATAAAAATATGGCATGTTTTCCGTATTTTTATGGCCATACTTAAATATGGTATTTTCGGGAAATGAAAAAATTATCGTACACCCATTATTCACTGGCTTTGGTGGGCATATTGCTGCTTTGGGTGCAGCTCAATATTGGTTACTGGCGCTATCAGGACAAAATCATTGCCTGGGATGTGGTGCACTATTATGCCTACTTGCCCGCTGCTTTTATATACGACGACTTAACTCTCAATTTTACTGACAACTACAAAGGGGAACACCAGTTTTTGTTTTGGCCAGAAAAAGCACCCAATGGCAATAAAATCATAAAAACTACCATGGGACTGAGCATTCTGTATGCACCTGCTTTTGGTATTGCACATGTGCTAGCCGAGCCACTAGGCTACGATGCGGGGGGATATAGTGCTCCTTATCGCATGGCGGTGCAGTTTGCCGCCTTGTTTTATTTTATGTTCGGATTGTATTTCCTGAGCAAGGTGCTGCTTCAGTTTTTTCACGATTGGGCTGTGGCCATAAGCCTGCCGGTACTCACTTTCGGTACCAATCTGGGCTACTACGTTACGCACGAGAGTGGTCTTTCGCACCATTTTACCTTTGCACTTACTTCCGTTTTTATTTACCTTTCTATATTGTGGCACCAGAAACCCAATGTGCGGTATAGCTTGCTTTTGGGGCTGCTGAGTGGCCTGTTGGTACTCATAAGGCCAACCAATATTCTTGTGGCATTGTTTTTTATTTTATACAACATTCGCTCGTTTGAGTCGGCAAGGGAAAAACTCTATTTATTCCTGAAAAATTGGTATTTATTGGCAATCTTGCTGGTTGTAGCGTTCATGGTATTTGTGCCGCAAATGATTTACTGGAAATATATTACCGGAATGTGGTTCTATTATTCCTATCCGAATGAGAATTTCTACTTTATGAATATTCAGATAATGAATGGTTTGATAAGTTACCGGAAGGGCTGGTTGCTTTACAATCCGGTGGTTGTGTTTGCATTTCTGGGCATGTATTTGGGCAGAAGGTACTTGCAGGTGTTTAATCTGTTCCAAATAGTATTCATCCCCCTGAGTTTGGTAGTCATTTTCTCATGGTGGTGCTGGTGGTACGGGGGCAGTTTTGGTGGAAGGGCCATGATAGATATTTACCCATTTCTGGCATTTGGCTTGGTGTTTTTTATCAATTACCTCATAAATACGCATGGGGTTGACAAATATATACTTACACTGTTATTTGTAGTGTTTACTTTTTATGGCACACTACAATCTGCTAAATACCACTATGGTGCTATACACTACGACAGTATGACACGCGAAGCTTACTGGCATACCTTTGCGAAACTGAGACCGGATGGAAAGTTTTATGAATTGCTGAAACAGCCTGATTACGAGAAAGCACTGAAAGGAATAGATGAGTATTAGACAAAAAAAACACCCGGCGGAAATTTTTACTTCGTGCCGGATGTATACTTAATATTCAAGTGAGCAAATTATTTTATCAATCGGGGTCTTTGCCTAGCGCTTCTTTTATATCTATGCGTTTTCCTTCGCGAAAAGCAATTACAAAAGCTTGTGGATTGTTTAACTTAGCCCTGAATGCTTTGGCCTCGTTGTAATCTTTGAAATCGCCAACAGTGTATTTGTATAATTTGTCCGTTTTGTCCATGATCATTTCGGTTTTGAGAGGACCACTATACAAGCGCTTAAGAGCAGCTTTGGTAAGGGGTTTAGACATAGCAGCAATTTGAACTCTGAATACGAGTGTTTCATTTTTTCTTTGTTCCCACAGTTTCTTGTCTTCATCATTTTTACGGCGTATAGCTGCTATGCGGGTACGGGCTTCGTCAGCGTTCAATCCGTTGTCAAACACTTTCAGATAATCCATATATCCTTCTATGCTATTGGCAGCGTCAGCTTTAATCCAAGCTTCTTGCTCACGGCTTTTCATGCCTTTCATCATATCCAGCACTTTGGCTTGGTTTTCTACAGCATTCTTCATGAAATCTGAAGCGTTGTTCAGTTCATTTTTCATGTCGAGGTATCTCACCTCTTTCTTTAAGCTTTTATCGTCAGATTTTTTAAATTCAATTACAGAGTTGTTTGCCCTTGTTTGGTATGTTTCAGCCTCGCCCAGAAGCTTGTTGGCTTCACTCTTTTCAGTATCGGAATAAAATTCAGCGTTTTTGAGATACTTACCATATATCTCGAATATGATGTTGTAACCGCGAACATAAGCATCAGCCGATTGAATATAGAATTTCTTGGCGTCTACTGTTTTCTTTTCAGCTTTTTTCTTATTTTTTTTGTTGAAAAGCTTTTGGTATTTGGTTTCTTCAGCTTGGGCCTGGGCTTTTAGTTTTGATGCTTTATCAAACAGCGGTATGGCCAGACTCAGCGAGTCTTTATCACTTTCTGAAAGATAAGATTCCACCTTCATATATCCGGGTAAACTTTCTAATTGTGCCCGGCTATTTAGTGAAAATACTGCTATAAGTAAAGCAAGTAGTGTGAGTTTTTTCATGGTTCTGTGTTTTATATATCTGTTCTCAAATTTTGTGCCTCTTTTTTATCAGCTAATATATTATTGTTATTTGAAAAATTTTTCTATTCAAAATAAATAAATTTCAAACGTATGCGAAAAAAATTAGAAAAATGACTTTTATCCAATTTACGCCCGTATATTTGATTTATTTTTAACCCAAATTTAATAACAATTTTACAAATTAAAAAGAACAATATGGCTAAACGTACTATTGTAACCATGCCCGGCGACGGAATTGGTAAGCCCGTACTCGATGAAACCATCAGAGTTTTAGAGGCTGCAGGTTTTGAAGCTAATTACGTACAAGGCGATATAGGTTGGGAATTTTGGTGTAGCGAGGGTAATCCTCTTCCCGACAGAACTTTAAAGCTAATTGAAGAACATAAAATTGCTTTATTTGGTGCCATTACATCTAAACCAAAAGATGAAGCTTTTGCCGAGCTGGCTCCCGAGTTGAAAGATAAAAAATTGGTGTACGCAAGCCCAATAGTGAGCCTGCGCCAACATTTTGGCCTCGATATTTGTATGCGTCCTTGCAAAACCTACAAAGGCAATCCACTTAACTTTATTCGCCGCGGTGCCGATGGTGGTGTGGAAGAACCTATGGTCGACGTGGTTATTTTTCGCCAAAATACTGAAGGGTTGTATGGTGGTGTAGAATGGAGTAACCCCAAAGGAATAGTGTATGATGCACTTATGACTCACCCCAAATTTGTGGAAAACTTTGGTCATGTGCCTGCTGAAGAGGTTGCGGTTTCTACCCGCATTTTTACCAAAAAAGCAACATATCGCATCCTGAAAGCTGCTTTCGAACATGCCAGAACATATGGATATAAGTCGGTTACATTGTGCGAAAAGCCTAACGTAATACGCGAAACATCTGGTATGATGTACAAAATGGCCTTGGAAATGCAGAAAAAAGAGTATCCGAATATTGAGCTTTGGAATACCAACATAGACGCACAAATGATGTGGCTTACCAAAAATCCTGAAGATTACGGGGTAATAGTAGCCGGTAACATGTTTGGCGATATTGCAAGCGATGGTTTTGCAGGTCTTATTGGTGGATTGGGCTTTGCCGCAAGTGCTCAGTTCAACTCCGACAATGGCGTGGGTGTTTTTGAACCTACACATGGTTCGGCTCCTAAATATGCTGATTATCCAGTTTCTATTGTGAACCCTATTGCGATGATAGAAGCTGCTGTGATGATGCTCGAATTTATAAAAGAAGATGCCATAGCCGCCCGCATACGCCAAGCTGTAGCAGAGGTTGTAGCCGAAGGCAAAGTTCGTACTTACGATATGGCTAAAATGCGTGGTACTGCCGAAGTGGTAAACAAAGGTGCTGCTTCAACCAAACAAATGGCAGATGCCATCATTGCTAAACTTAAGTAAAACCTAATAATATGCATGCAGATGTAAAAATGCTCTGGGGCGAAGAAATAAGCTGGATTGGCGACGAGAAACTGCGCCATGCGGTGGCTCAAACCTGGGAACTGGCTTTGCAAAAAAGTGTGCTGAAAGCCGACGATCTGAACCGCATTCCATTTACCTTGCTGGTGCCGGGGCTCAAAGTTTCGTTCATGGACCATAAACGCGCTGTGGTTCACATAGCCCGCGATTGTGGAAACCAAATGAACAAGTTTTTTACCACCGATTTACCTGTAAACATGGATGTAGTGATTGCCGGTGCTATACTGGCTGATGTAGGTAAATTGCTCGAATATGAACTGAACGACAAAGGTGAATCTATTCAGGGAAGTTACGGCAAATACCTCAGGCATCCGTTTAGTGGTGTTTCGCTGGCTGAACAGTGCGGTGTGCCTGCTGAAGTTTGCCACATCATAGCTGCTCATGCGCACGAGGGCGACCTGGTGAAACGTACCACCGAGGCCTATGTGGTGCATCATGCCGATTTTATGACATTCCTGCCCTTCAAAGACCGACTGAAGGTTTGAAATGACAGTATATTGTTGAAAATATAGAGACTCTCTAAAAATGAAACATTCCGAAAGCATCGAACTTTCGGAATGTTGTTAAAAAGTGAACTATTAAATAAAATCTAATAGTATGCTTATTTTTAGAGAGCCTCTTTTTTTATATAAATTGGAAATAAATTCTGTAGTAATACCAGGGATTTACTTCTCAGTTTTGGTCAGAAATAGTTTTATGGTGAGTGTTTGTGCAGTGTTCGGAATTGTTTCTTCTATCTTTATCACCATCATACTTTCGTTTATCGACTCTATAAACACAATTCCGTTTTGCTCATTCTCACCCTTGAAAGTAAGCATGGTACCATTGGGATTTATAGACCATTCGCCACGTTCTGGCTGCGGTGCAAATCCTATGCGCTCAAATGTCATATCGTCGTTGAAAGTAAGCGAAAAATTGCGTTTCAGGTTTTCAATACTGAGTAAGTAATTTGCTTTGTTGCTCTCGGGTACTTGCTCGTTGCTCTGGTAGTTGGTCATTTTCCAGTGGCCCAAAAACTTCTCTTCGGTTTCGGTAAGTGGATTTACACATGCCTGCATGGCCAGAATTATAAGAATGAGGATAATAAATCTAGTTTTCATTGTATATGAATTTGTATATAAACAGCATTGAAATGATTGTGCAAAGATAATTTTGAAATTTAAATTTTGGAACACCAATGCAAATTTATAGCTCGTATAAAAATGGAATACTACAAAAAATAAGCATGCTTTAAAAGCAAACATTCCGAAAGTTCAAAGCTTTCGGAATGTTGAAATACAAGTTGTTAAAATGTTGGATTGATTAAACCTAAGTCATTCAAGACTGCCTTTTTGAGTTGAAATAATGGCGATTGGTTATAGAATTTCTAGTGTTAATGGATATTAAAATTATGGTTTTGAAGCTTATTGGATGTTTATATCGCCGTATTTGGTAGCGAGTTTCATCTGTGATTTTGATTTGCCATTGCCAACTTGACCAGAAATATGGCTCGAAAACTTTTCACGTACTGTAAGCAATTTTTCGCTATCGGGTACAAATACATTTCCGTATTCAGATTGTGCTTCTATTTTGTATGAAGACTCCGGATCCATCCCCATACGAACGTTTCCGTATTTGAGGTCAATATTCACATTGTCGAAGTTGTTGCTTATTTGTTCAATGTTGCAGTCTGAGTATTTTATATTCATATCCAGACGGGTTTTGAGGGTGCCAATGGTATAGGTGCTGTATTTTCCATCGGTTATTATAAGGTTGTCTATACTTTCAATGTTAAACGGATTGTCGTATTTTGAGTCAGCTACCATAGAGTTTATGTTGGTCATGTCTATTTTTGAATATTTGCTCATAAGCATTACAGCGTTTGCTTCGTTCAGGTTGAACGATGAGAAACTTGATGAAACTTTTAGCCAATTGCCTTTTTCTATGGTTCCTGAAGAATACTCGAGTGTTATCTGGCTTTTAGTTTCGGTTTTACCATTAGTGAGGTTGTTGGCTTTGAGCGAACCGTATGCTACACGTATGTCTACTATATTGGTAAGTTCGTTTATGAATACAGAACCATATTTGTTTGCCAGATTCAGACGCAGGTTTTTGGGCATGCTTACTTCATAATCTATTCTGAACTCGGTGTTTTTAATACTTTCTGTTATTTCGGTGAGGGCTTTTATCATCTCGGCTTCCTGAGTGAAAGTAACAGATATTTTTTTGAATATTTCTTCTGCATCTTTCTGGTTGTCTTCTTCCACGGTGATTATTACATCAAATACAACTTTGTTTTGGTCCCAATCTTTGATGGTTACATCGCCAAATTTGTTGAATATACCTACTATGGTAGAAGCACTGCTATTGTACTCCTGGTGCAGTTTCTTTGTAAACTTCTGGTTGGCAGAAGCATTCATGGTCAGCAACATCAGTAAACCTACTAAAGCTAACCCCAATTTTGATTTTATAGTTTCCATAACACTTAGTTTAAATTTGTTTCCTTACTTAATTTATATCAATGACGATGTTGTTTGCTGAATGCTGCATGCTTTTTTATAAAAATCAACATTTATTTTTCAACCTGAAGAGTACTTCATTTATCAGATTGATTCTGAGCTGATAATTGGCTATCATGGCATCTATGATGCGCTGGTCGTAGGCATCGCTTTCCAATTCTTTTTCCAAACTGGCATAGTTTTGATTTAGCTCTTCAAGTTCGCTAAAAATTTGATCTTTCTGGGTATCTGTATTCTCACAATTCAAATTAGCAAGCTCGATGAGCTGGTTGTTGAGCATTTTCTGAAAGAAACCAATTGCCTCTCCATATTCTGTATTGGCCAGTGAATCATTTTGTTGCAATTTATCATTATTTGTATTTACAGCCATCAGTTTGTTTATATCCGGCTTAAATTGCATATAAATGAGGTTTGAAGTAAAGAGTATGAGCATGGCAGCCGCAGCTACTTTCAATACAAATAAAAATCCTGCTTTCGGTTCTTTAGCAGATTTTGCTTCAAGTTTTTGTTTAAACCTGAGTTCATGCTCAAAAGCTGGTTCCCTTTCGGGAATTTCGGCTTTGTGTTGGTTGATGAATGATTCCAGATTTTTCATAATGATAATGGTTTAGGTAGGTTGGCTAAAAGAATTTCCTGTAGTTTCACTTTTGCTCTGCTAAGCTGTGAGCGCGAAGCTGATTCTGTTATTCCCATTATTTCGCTTATTTCTTCGTGGTCATAACCTTCGAGCAGACTTAGCGTGAGAATGACTTTATATCCTTGTGGCAATTTTTCAATCGCTTTAAGTATTTGATGCATGGTGATGGCACTTTCAGATTCATCTTCTGCTTCGTTAGCAATTATGGGATGTTCTTCTATATCTATAAATTCAACTTTTCGTTTTCTAAGTTCGTCGAGCGATTTGTTTACTACTATACGTTTAAGCCAAGCACCAAAAGCAACTTCCCCTTTGTAATCCTGCAAATGCTCGAAAGCCGAAAGGAATGCTTCTTGCATCACATCCTCAGCTTCTGTTTCATTTTCGAGTATACGGTAGCATGTATTGTACATTGCCTTATAGTATAGTTTGTATATTTCAAATTGTGCTTTTTGATTGCCTTGTTTGCAGGCTTCCAGCAATTTGGCATGTATGTTTACCGAGTTGTTGTTCACAATTTTCGAGTTAAAGACGTTACATTTTTTGTTTCGCTGCACATGTATACAAAAAAAATTATAATTTTTCGAGTATTGTAAAAATTATTTTCAAATTTTCGCCGTATTCATCTGTGAGAGTGAGGGTATGGGTACCGGGTGCTGCATCTATTTCGAGCCTGTGATATCCAAAAGTGTTTCCTGCAAATTTATCGTCAACATACCAATATATATTGCATTCTGAATTTCGGTGTGCCACTTCAAACACTGCCTGCTGTTTACGGTTGTTTATGTCGAGCGGTAAGTATATGCTGGTGAGGTGTTTGGGGTAAATTATCTGCATAGAGCGAGTTTGGTTTTCGCCTATGGTTCGTTGGCAATCGGCACGGTAGGGCGGCAAGGGTTTGTACGATGCATTTGCCGATTTGTAGTACCATTCCATTACTGGGGGAAGTACAAACCACTTTTTGTGCACCATATTGGCAGTGGATTCACAGTTGCTATGTACCTGAAATTTTTCATCGGCACTCAAGTGTATAATTTTGTGATATTTGCACACTGCAGATTTGGTACATGCATGAGGTACATATACAGTGTCGGTATTCTCGCAGTTTGATGAGGCCAGAAAACCGCTTTCGTGGCAAAGGACTACTTTTTCCATGTCAGCCTCAGGTTTCAAAAACCAAGTGGTATGGGGCAGTAGTTTGTATACATCGAAAAGCACAGGGGCAGCACTCTGTATCCCTGTAAGGCCCGGACGGCCAGTGCCATCTGCATTTCCGGCCCACACACCTACTATATATTCTGGCGTAACACCAATAGCCCAGGCATCTCTGAAACCAAAACTTGTACCCGTTTTCCATGCTATTTTGCGCCCGGCACCCAATCGTTGCCACATTTGCTCATCTTCCGGCCTTTCTACATCGAGCATGGCATCAAAAGTTTCAAAAATGGCCGATGCACTGAAAATGTATTCTTGTTGTTTGAAACTCTTGATTTCGGTGGGTAAAATATCTGTGCTGAAAGTGTTTGGATGCCAATCGTTAGGCGAATATTTGCCTAGGTAGGTCTGGTAATGATTCAGGGTACGCGCCATTCCTGCGTATGCAGCACTCAGGTCCCAAAGTTTACCTTCCGCTCCACCAAGTACCAAAGACAATCCGTAATGGCCTGCTGAGCGTGTAATGGTGGTAAGGCCAATATCCTTGAGCGTTTTATGAAATTTTTCAACTCCAAAATTTTTGAGCAAATATACTGCCGGTACGTTCAGAGATCGGGCTAATGCCCTGTGTGCCGGAACTGCACCATCGTAACCCAAATTGAAATTCTGAGGGCTAAATCCATCATACCGTATGGGGATATCAGGAACCAATGACTGGGGGGTAATGTCGCCACCGGTAAGCAAAGCGGCATAAAGAAACGGCTTGAGTATGCTGCCTGTGCTTCGTTGTGCTTGTATCAAATCTACATGCGCCTGATATATCTGGTCGGACTCAAGGTTGAAATTGGCTGCATATGCAAGCACTTGCCCGGTTTCTACTGAAGTCACTATTACTGCCAGATTGTATATATGGTTTGCTTTAAGCCTGTTTTGGTGCACAAGTAAAAGTTCGTTTATACTTTTCTGTAAATTAAATTGTATAGTTGTGGGTAATATTGCGTTTCGCTCAAGTTTTTTTTCAATGAAAAGCTTTTGCATCGCATGAGTGGCTATCATAGGCAATGCCAACGGTTTTTGAGGCAATGGCTCTGCCAGCGAAACCTCAAGTGTAGTTTCGTCAAAATATCCTTGTGCATGCATCTTGCGCAGCAGTGCATTTCGTCGTTCCAATAATCTTTCACGGTTTTTACCCGGATGAAGCCCTGCCGGGTTATTGGGCAGTATGGCAAGCAACGCCGCTTCAGCCCAACTCAAGTGCATGTGGTTGCGGTTGAAATATTTCCAGGCCGCAGCCTCTATGCCCACTATATTTCCGCCAAATGGCGCATTGGAAGCATATATCTGCAATATTTCATTTTTACTATAGCTCAGTTCTATGCGCAGTGCATAAAACACTTCGGTTATTTTTGCCAGAATATTCCGGTGGCTATGTTCGAGGGCCATTCGCGCCAGCTGCATGCTGATGGTGCTTCCGCCACTCACTATAGTTCTGCTTTTGATATTGGCAATGGCAGCACGCAGTATGCCTGCAGGATCGATGCCGGGATGCAAATAAAAGCGCTTATCTTCAAATGTGATGAGCGATAGAATGTATTTCTCAGATAATGCCGTAGCGGGTGGAAATCTCCACTGCCCATCATCCGAAACTTTGGCACCGAGCAATTGCCCGTTAGCATCGGTTATGACGAAACTCAGGGGTTTCTGAAACAATGATGTTGGCAGCCAGAGGGCAAATGCAACGTAAAATACCATACCCCAAGCCAGTCCAAGATAATCAGAAGTTTTCCTCAGCCGCAGTCTTTTTTTTACAAAATCGCCAGAAAACTTGAAAATGTGTGACATCGTAAGAAGCTTTTTTGCTATTATTCGTATTTTATAGCTGTGAGGGTATTCATTTGCATGGCTTTGTACGATTGGTAAACTATAGCGCCAAAAATGAAACCTGTGGCTACAAGCGAGGAAACGATGAACGATAAAATATCGATATTGGTGCGATATGCATATATATCGAACCAGGCATTAACGCTGATATATGAAATAGGGTAGGCCAGCAAATTCGCTAATATTACCAACCGGGAAAACTCCTTGGCATAGAGCTGAAGTATATCTACCAGTGTACCGCCCAATACTTTGCGTATGGCTATTTCGCGTGTACGCAGCTCGGTGAGGAAGGAAGTAAGCCCTAATATGCCCATGCTGGCTATCATAAGCGCCAATACGGTGAAAATCATTGACAAACTACTTATTACTTTTTCCGGAAGGTAAAGTTTCATCAATTCATCTTCTAAGAGGGTGTACGTAAATGGCCTGTCGGGTACAAATTTTGTCCATGCCTTGTTGATATCTTTCAGACCCTCCAATTCTGCACCTTCGGTAAGTTTTATAGCCATATACTTGGCATTAAACGACAATTTTCCACCGCCCATGTGCATCACAAACGGGCCAACTTTGGAGTGCAGAGAGTTTATATTTATATTTTCGGTTACGCCTATTATTCTTTCATTCCCATCAAAAGAGTGAAAAGTTTTACCCAGTATGGCTTCAAAATCAGTATATCCCAAGTGTTGAGCCAATTCTTTATTTATGATAACTGCATCGGTCAGATCCGATTTGTTTTTTTCATCGAATGGCCTTCCTGCTAACAGTTTTATATCGAATGTTTCGTGAAAACCATACCAAACCATCAGATCGGGGTAGTATTGTGCCTTACCCGCTGCAAAACCATATGGTGTGAACTTTGCAGTATTATGCGAAACCCCTATGATTTCGCGCATTGCGGTCAGATTCTGAATATTTGGACTCTTGCGGAGTTCATTGGTGAAATCAACGTATTCATCGAGAACGGGTGTGTTGTATATGGGCAATATGATGACTTTGTCGTGGTTAAAACCTAAATCGGCGTTTTGTACAAACATGATTTGTTTTAAATTAAATAAAGCCATGATTAGCAATACTATGGAAAGCGTAAACTGTGTAAAAACCAATACTTTTGTAAGTCTTAGACTCACAGTATTTTTAAGATAATATCCTTTGAGTATGTGGTGTGGATTGAGCGCAGAAATATAAAGCACTGGATAAAGGCTACCTAAAATTCCGCTTGCTATAAGCAAACCTATGGCTGCAAAAAAAATGTGTGGCTGAAAGAAAGATAATATGCTGATATGCTTGTGGGTATACATATTGAATGTGGGTAAAAACAATTCAATGGCTACTAGTGAAATAACCAACCCCATCAAGCTAAATAACACGCCCTCAACCAAGAACTGAATGACAATATGCGTGCGGTTTGCACCGTTAATTTTTTTTATTCCTATCTCACGTGCCCGGCGAGTAGAACTGGTAGTGGTGAGGTTCAGAAAATTGATGAATGCAATAAGAAAAACCGATACACCTATTCCACCTAGCACATATAGATGGTTTATATTGCTGTTCCGTTGAAGTTCATAGGTGAGTTTTGACTGTAGATGTATTTTGCTAAGCGGTTGTAGGCGGAGTGAAATATGCTCTTTTTCAGCGCCATAAAAATAGGTGTTTACTATATTCGGAAAATTACTTTGCAAATCTTGCAATTTCGATACATCCTTCACCTTCAGGTAAGTCCAACAGGCATTCCAAAGCCAGTTGCTATTGTCCTGAAGTTTGGTTGAAGATAGAGATGCAAGAAAGTCTGCATGAAAATGAGATTGATGCGGAAAATTTTCGAATACACCGGTTATGATCAACTCTAAACCCTCTTCTACGGTAATGGTTTTGAGCAGTACCTCTGTGGTGCCAAAATACTCAAGGGCAGCTTTCTCGCTTATAACCACCTGATAGGGCGAGTTTAATGGCGCATCTGAAGCTTTAGAAATAAAGGGAATAGTGAATACATCGAATACAGATTGGTCGGTATAATAAAAACCAGTTTCGTATTTTTTCTGCTTTGGACCTGCAACCAATTGTGTATTGAGCTGAAAATTGAACAACCTGACCGAACTTTCGACTACTTCCGGAAACTGAGATTCAATAGTGGGACCTAGCATGAAAGGACTTACAGCCGATTCTTCGCCTAAACCGTCTTTGTTGTATATGTATACCAGACGATATATGTTCGAATAATTGGCATGATGCTTGTCATACTTTAGTTCATCGTCTATGTACATGGCTATAAGCAGCAATACCGCGGAACCGGTAGCTAGTCCCAGAATACTGATGATGGCGTACACCTGCTGGCGTTTAAGGGTACGAAATGCAAGTTTGAAAAATATCTTGAACATATGGGGTAAAGTAGTCCCTGTTTTTAAGCTGAGTGTAAATGTAAGAAATTTTCAACAAATTTTTTATCTCATATTTTTTTAAGTAATATTAGGGTTTATTTTTTAATGCATGGGTTTGAATATGCTAGCATATAATTGGGTAAACGAGGGCTTACTAAATAATGCAGAAATGCACATTAAAATGCTGTTCAATATGCATAACAAGCCCTATTTGTATTACCACAATGTCACTCATACCGAAAAGGTTATAAAAAGGGCTGGTATCATAGCTGACTCTATGAAACTCTCGTTGCCTGAAAAAAATATTATCATACTTTCGGCTTGGTTTCATGATATAGGATATTTGTTTGAGCCTTCAGGTCACGAGCAGATTAGTTGCGAAATAGCTGCAGAATTTTTGCTCCGTGAAAATGTGGACCCTGCGATTATAGAAAAAGTTCAAACTTGCATTATGGCCACCAAGTTTCCACAAAAGCCGAATGATATGCTTTCTATGGTGCTTTGCGATGCAGATATGAGCCATGTAGCGCACCCCGATTTTTTCGATATTTCTTATTTGTTGTGGCTAGAGCTAAAGTATCTTTGCAAGTCGGAGTTAAGTATTTTTGAGTATTGGCTCGAAACCGAGCGTATTTTTCGGTTGCACTCATTTTTTACTCCTTATGGACAAAATATTCTGACTAAGCTTAAACAACAGAACTACCAATTGCTTTTGCGCAAAATAAGCGGTTATTCAGCGCCCGGAAATGCACCAAATGTGTCAGAATAATGTAAGATTTCTTTGGGAAGGAATTGGTAATAAATACTATAAAAGGCTGTCTGTAAGATTTGGTTTGAAATACCGCAACAGATTAGCTGAAGAGCTACTTACTGTGAATCTGGTCAGACAGCCTTTAAAATCATAATTCAGTGTTTTCTTTTCTTATCGGTACGCTTGTCGTCCTTCGATTTTTTCTTGATATGAAAATCGTCATCTTCATCATCTGTAATCGACTTCAAGTTTGGCCTCTTTTTGGGCTTTTCAGCCTTCTTATACATCTTGTCTGACTCGTAGTCAAAACCATCGAAGTACTCTTCGTCATTTTTAATATTTCTCATAGAGAAAAAGTAAATTGAAAAAGTTTGAATTGATTAATTGTTAAAATTAAATATGAGCAAAATTATCACACGTTTGTAAATAAATTTCGTTCTTCACGCAAATTACTGTTATTTTTACAAGATAAACAAGACCATTAATCAAAAATTTATGAAACATTTTAGTAATAATATCTTATTCAGTCTGTTAGCTTCTGGTTTGCTTTTTATGGCCATTGCATGCGGACAAAAAAACAATACAGAATCTATGAATCCTCCTGTTGCAAAAATTATTCCAAAAGAAATTACTACGCACAACTATATGCGCACAGATAATTATTTTTGGTTAAACGAACGTACTAATCCTGAAGTAATTGAGTATCTCGAAGCAGAAAATAATTATACGGATGCCATGATGGCACCCGCTAAATCTTTGCAAGAAAAACTTTATTCCGAAATGATCGCCCGCATAAAACCCGACGATCAATCTGCTCCTGTTCAAAAAGGCGAATATATATATTATAGTAGGTATTCTGCGGGTAGCGAATATCCTGTTTATTATAGAAAAAAAATAAGTGGTGGTGATGATGAGCTGCTTCTCGATGTAAATAAACTTGCCGTTGGTAAGCAATATTGTCAGGTTTCGGGCTTAGATATAAGCCCCGATGGCAAATGGATGGTGTATGGCATAGATACCGTTTCGCGCCGTATGTATACATTGAAAGTTGTTAATCTGGCTACTGGCGAAACTATGAGCGACAATATTGTAAACACAAATGGTGTGGTTGCATGGACCAACGACAATGCTACTTTTTTCTATTCTATCAAGGATACTGAAACATTGCGTACATACAAAATTATGCAACACGTTGTGGGACAAGCTGAAGATAAAGCCATTTATGAAGAAACCGATGAAACTTTTAACTGTATGGTTTACCGCACAAAGTCTGGGAAACTTATTGGAATTGCTTCTAGCAGTACCTTGGCCGATGAATATCGTTTTCTGAATGCTGATACACCAAATGGTAAATTCGTTGTTTTCCAAGCCCGAGAGCGTGGCTTAGAGTATTCGGTACAACATGCAGGTGATAAATTCATTATTCGTACCAACCTCAATGCCAACAATTTTTGCATCATGGAAACTGATGAGAAAAATACTTCTAAGAAATTCTGGAAAACTGTTATTGCCGGTCGCGACAGTGTGTACATAGAAGATATGGAAGTATTTAAGAGTTTTTTAGTGGTTCAGGAAAAAAGCAACGGACTTAGCGCTTTGAGGGTAAGGAATTTAACTGGCGATGAACATTTTGTTGAGTTCGATGAGCAAAGTTATAGTGTAGAGCTTGCAGATAACGAGATGTTTGAAACTGAAAAACTTCGTTTTGATTATACATCACTTACTACACCGAACTCAGCGATAGAGTATAATATGACCACGCACGAACGAATTGTGGTGAAGGAGAGTGCTGTTGTAGGTTCTTTTAATAAGGATGATTATGAAACAAAGCGTATCTGGGCTACTGCCAAAGATGGTACTAAAATACCTATTTCTATTGTTTACAAAAAAGGACTTGTACTGAATGGTACAAATCCAACACTTATATATGGTTATGGCTCTTATGGTATGAGCATGGATCCTTGGTTTGCACATTACCGCCTTTCGTTGCTTGACCGTGGTTTTGTATTTGCTCTGGCCCACATACGTGGTGGACAGGAAATGGGTAGATACTGGTACGAAGAAGGAAAACTTTTGAATAAAATGAATACCTTCACCGATTTCATAGCGTGCTCGCAATATCTCATAGACCAAAAGTATACATCGCCCGAAAACTTATACGCCATGGGCGGAAGTGCCGGTGGTTTGCTTGTAGGTGCAATTTCGAACTTGAGTCCGCAATTGTACAAAGGCATAGTGGCCCAGGTGCCTTTTGTAGATGTGGTTACAACCATGCTCGACGAAACCATACCGCTTACCACTTCTGAGTTCGATGAGTGGGGAAATCCGAAGGACAGTGTTTATTACAAATACATGCTTTCTTATTCACCTTACGATCAGGTGAAGGCTATGGATTATCCGGCAATGCTTGTAACTACAGGCCTTCACGACTCACAGGTACAGTATTGGGAACCTGCCAAATGGGTTGCGAAACTCAGGGCTATGAAAACTGATAAAAACCTGCTGTTACTCAATACCAATATGGCCGCAGGGCATGGCGGTGCAAGTGGACGTTTTCAACGGTACAAAGAAATTTCGCTCGAATATGCTTTTATTTTCATGTTGCAAGGCATAAAGGAATAAACGTTTTTGAATGAATAAAAAAAGGCTGTTTAACGCAAATTAAACAGCCTTTTTATATTAAATAGCAATGGTTAGTTGCTCATATAGCTAACAATGCCTTCTTGGGTTGGTTTCATGGCTTTGTCGCCTCTGTGCCAGTCTGCTGGGCATACTTCACCGTTTTCTTCGAAAAACTGAAGGGCATCTACCATACGCAAGCACTCGTCTACACTACGTCCGAGTGGCATATCGTTTACCACTTGATGGCGTACAACACCTTCTTTGTCAATCAGAAACAAACCTCTGTAAGATTGAGGTACACCTTCAAACATCATACCGCCATCTTCGTCGTAATAAAAATCGCCGGCCAAAACGTCGTAATTGCGCGAAATGGTTTTTGACTGGTCGGCCACCAAAGGATATTTCACCCCTTTTATGCCACCATCTTTTTGCTCGGTTGTAAGCCATTTCCAGTGAGCAAATTCGCTATCTACTGAGCAACCTACTACGGCTACGTTGCGAGCTTCAAATTCTTTCATTTTGTTTTGAAAAGCCAACAACTCAGTAGGGCATACAAAAGTAAAATCGGCTGGATAAAAATAGAAAACAACATATTGTTTTCCAACGAATTGCTCCAAAGTGAAGTCGTTTACAATTTCACCACCGTTTACTACCGCGGGAGCACTGAATTTTGGTGCTTTTTTACCAACTAATACTGCCATAATTGTTTTATTTATAAGGTTTTTAGAATTTTTAAACACAAATGTATAAAAAGTTTGTACGTTGAATATCGGTAAGGCCTCAAAATTCTGTTATTTTTTAGTGTAAATTGCTTTTTGGGCTTTAATAAATTGCTTTATATCTGAGTTAAATTGAGTAGTGTAAATA